>CALWAB010000048.1 GCA_944372745.1 uncultured Clostridia bacterium
TATTGTGTATGAATAAAATAGCAATAACTAATACATACTAACATTAAATAAAAATAATGAAATTTATATCAATGTATGTGTTTTTTTTTTTTTTTAATTTTTTAACTATGCTATTATCTATTTAGACTATAAAAAAGGAGAAAAATAAGTATGTCAAAATCTATTAACAAAAAAGTGCTTTCAAAAGCTTTTATGATAGTTGCTTCTTTAGGGTTGATACTTATGTGTGCCATAACATTTTCAGCGTGTGGCAAAGAAGACCCAAAGTACACTGTTCCTGAAGGTTTGAGAGCGACTTACGGACAAACATTAGCAGATATTACACTGCCAGAAGGCTTTACTTGGGAAGACGCATTAACAACTTCAGTTGGTAATGTTGGCGAAAACACATTTAAAGTCACATTCACACCAGAAAACACAGACGACTACAATACAATCAAAGGTATTGAAGTAGTCATAACAGTTGACCAAGCGACTCTTTCAGCACCTACAGGTTTGACCGCTGTCTATGGCCAAACTCTTGCAGATGTTGATTTACCAGAAAATTTTGAATGGGTAGAAGCATTAACAACTCCAGTTGGTAATGTCGGCACCGCAGTACATAACGCTAAATACACAGCAAATGATGCTGCTAATTATTCAAATGCTAAAGCAGTTGCTGTTTCTATTGAAGTAACTGCAGCACAAAACGCTTTACAAGGCGAAGTATCAATCGAAGGTTGGACTTATAACGAACAGGCTAACGCTCCTACAGGTTTAACTGCTAAAGCCGGCGAAGTTGTATATGAATACAGCGACGAAATAGACGGCGTTTACACCACTACAGTTCCTACAAACGCAGGCACTTACTATGTTAGAGGTGCTGTAAGAAATTTAACAGGTTATCAAGATGTTGTAAGTCAAGCTGTGGAATTCACAATTGCAAAAGCTGACCCACAATTCACTCAACCTGGGAAAATAACAGCAGTATATGGGCAAACTTTGGCTGATGTTGAACTTCCAGAAGGTTTCTCATTTGTAATGCCACTAGATACTCCAGTTGGCAATGTTGGAGCAACAAATGTCTTTTCACTAAACTACACACCAGAGGATACAGACAATTACAATATTCTTAACAATATAGCGGCAGTAACTATTGAGGTTGAAAAAGCTTATCCTTCTGTTGACATTCCACAAGGAATCACAGCAAGATATTGGCAAACACTTTCTTCAATCAGTTTACCAGAGGGCTTTAGTTGGATAGAACCTAATACTGTTGTTGGTTCAACAGAAGACTATGGTACAAAATCCTTTGAAGCACTTTACACTCCAGAAGACACAAACAATTATCATTCTATTACAGTTAGAATATCTATCAATGTTATAGTTGTAGACGATGTTTACAAAACTTCAGGAAGCATTTCATTTAATGGTGAAGCAGGATTCACAAATACAGATGACTTTGCTATAACAAAACTTGCAAATGGCACATACCTTGTCAGCGGTACACCTTCTACTATGACAGCAGCACAAGCAGCCGCTTGGGGCGATGTAAATGAAGGCGCAGAATATGCTGTAGTAAGCATTAAGACTCCAGTAGGTTCTTATGTTAGAACTGGTTGGGTCGCTACTTCAAGTGCTACATTCAATGACGAAGGAATGTTCTACGATGTTAAAGACCGTGCATACAACGGTAAGGAAGGAAATAAGGAATATGTTCTTGGTTTAAGTGATGGTACAAATTCACTTCACGAATACTATGAATATTGGAGAGCAGAAGTTTATGCAGATGCTGACCACCAAGAATTAATCGCTACTTATATTGTAAACTTCTCACCTATTTACACAAGCGATTATGATGCTGTATTCGCTACTAAAAAAGCAGTATCATTCGCTGGCTTAAAATCATGGACTAATGAAGAAGATTTCACACTCGTTCAAGATGCTGACAATGAAAATCTTTACACAGCACAAGGCACTCTTTCTACAATGACTGCAGAAGAAGGAACAGCTTGGGGCAATATAGCAGAAAATTCAAAATATGCTATTGTAAGTATTAAAATGGCAGTTGGTTCAACTATTAAATGTGGTTGGGTAAACAGTGCTACAGCAGAATTTGACGGTTCAAGCAGTGAAGTTAAAGAAGGTTCATACAATGGAACAGAAGGACTTAAAGATTATGTGCTTGGCGTAAGCAATGGTGATACAGAATTGCACCCAGAAAATCAATTCTGGAGAATAGAAGTAACTTATGAAGGTGAAACTACAGTATATGTCGTAGACTTCAGTGCTTTCTATACACAAGCATAATATATAAAAAAATCACGGTATAAACCGTGATTTTTTTATGTCAATAAATTAGTTTATAGGGGAATTCCCCGTCCCCTTTGAGTTTACAAGGAAACTACCCTTGGTTTATGTCTAGGGTATTTCATCCCCTAGAACCCTAGAAATGGAATGCCCCACCATGGCGTGGGTACTGGCGCAACACTAGTGGTCTTGTTTGTACGCATCTATCCGCTATTGTTTAACAATAAGCAGTGACCAATGCCGTACGCCAGTACGCCTTGACCTGTGGGCTTGGAAAGTGACACTAGCCCACTTTAGGACTAAGAACTTAAAATATATTTCTTAGTGCGTTATCAAGCACTAAGTATATTATTTATGTACTAAATTGTGGCTAGGTGCTCGCCAATGACCACTGCCGTACGCCAGTACCTAACTCGTGGCTAAGTACTCAAGCCCAACACTTGGGTGGTAAGCCTAAAATATAATAAATATAGAATAATTTACATTTTAACTTTAAGAAATTAGTATATTTTAATTTATTTATTATCTTTCTATTTCCGTATCTTTGATAGTTTTTAGATATCCACTTTTAGAAAATTTTTTCAATGATTTTTCTGCTTGTTTTCTCAATTCTTCCCTTTCACTTTGTAACGCTTTTGTACACAAAGGCAAATTATACTTTATCATATTTCTACACACTCCTTCTACTATTGGCGGCATTAAGGGATTGCGTAAATATTTTGAATAATACTCCAAATTAAAACAAGCTTGCCACATTTTTATTTCTTCGTCATTATATTTTCTCAAATAAATTATATTATCCATTTTTTTATTAACTGAGCTCATATTTTCACCTTTATTAAATTTTAACACAATACAAGGCTTGTGTCAATATGGTGTAGCAAAATAACCTATGCTATATTAAATTATTATCACTTAATAAAAATTCATAATAAATTTTTATTTTTAGGGCAAACTTATAACATAAGGAGAAAATTATGAAACTTAATGGAACACAAACTTATTTAAATCTAGCTAGGGCTTACGCTTCCGAATGTCAAGCAAAAACACGCTATGAATTTGTAGAATACGGTGCTAGATACAATGACTACAAAAATATTGCCGATATTATAGACGAAATTGTTTATCAAGAATTTAATCACGCTAGAATGTTCTACACATTCATTCAAAAAGGACAAGATGAACAAATAGACAATATTGACATTTGTGCTGGCTTCCCTTTCCGCGAAAAATGGGATTTGGAAGAAAATTTGAGACTTGCAAGCCTAGACGAAGAAAAAGAAGCAGAAGTGTATGAGGAATTTGCTATAACTGCTGAAAAAGAAGGTTTCCCAGAGATTGCAAAACTCTTTAGAGATGTTAAACAAGTGGAAGAATATCACCGTCAAATTTTCTTAGAATTGTATGAACAATTTAAAAATAAAACTCTATACAAAAAAGACCACCCTGTCACTTGGATATGTGCTGACTGCGGATATATGGCAACAAGCGAAGAAGCGTGGGATGAATGTCCGCTATGCAAGGCTAAACGCGGTTCTATAAAACTCATTTTAGATGCTAAAATGCTAAACCAAAAATTTAACTAAGTGCAAAGTAAAAATACAAACTTTTTAGTTTAAATTGTGAAGTGAAATTGTAAAAACATTCAAAATATTGCTAAAAAGTAATACTTTTGAATACTACAATAACAAATAATATAGAATATGTGTAAAATAAAAGGAACTCAAATTTTAATTGAATTCCTTTTTTACTAGTTTTTAATAATAGACAAAATCCCATTTTTATTGAATACTATAATCATCTGCACGCTTTGTATCAGCCGGTTGGTATGTTTGACTTTCGTTATTAATCTCGGTAACTGCCTTTTTGTAGGCATCAGCGTGCTGAATATTGAGTTCGTCTAATTGCCCTATAAATTCAGATAGCCCTTCTGTAAAACTCTCTATAAAATCATCTCCCGCTTTCGCTTCTTCCGCTACATCTAATATTTCATCTATTAATTCAATAGGCAAATTTAAGTATTTAGTTAAGGCTTCTTCTCTACTTAACGGATGTTCCTCTTCTTTTGCTCCCAACCTAAATCTACGCTTTTCAGTATAATATTTAAAAAATTCTATTGAGTCTATATTTCTCATTAAGTCAGTATATGTTGGCAAACCTGTTTGATACATTGAATATATAAAATCTGTAGATGCTGTAATGCCTTGAAGAATAGCCACTTCGCCACATTCGCCTTCGCGTTGAATCTCTTTATCGTACATTGATAAAAGTGTACTTTCAATAAGTTTCACTTCACATATTTGTCTCAATGCTTCAAAAGTATTTTTGAATTTATCGTCAATTTCATAAGGTTTCCCATCTTCCGTAAATTTTTCTATCACTGCATATAAATTTTCATAATTAAATTGCATACCCTTTTGTATTGCTTCTTCAAAGACGCTTCTTTGTCCTTTCAGCATACCATAAGATGACCAATAATCTAATACACTATCGTCTACACATAAGTTGCCTTTATCATCTACAAGCATCCCATTGACAACATTTTTAAAAGAATAAAATAATATTTGTTCAACTAAAATATTATTTGCCACAAACGAAGTGTGTTCACCTTCATTTGAAATGAATGGATTTTCTGATACACAATCAGTGTAAGCCCCAATACCAATCTTTGCGTTCATATTTAGTACTCCTTTTGAGTAAATTATACCATAAATGCAAAATTTGTCAATACCCCATTCTTATATGTCTTGTCTAATGGCTAAGGCTATAAACAAAATGACAGTACTTAAATATAGTTTATGGTGCTATAATGCACACTTGACTTATTTTCATAATTGTGCTATTCTATATTTAGCGAGTTTGTTTACTCGCTTATTTTAAAGTCTTATTAGACTTAAGAGGGCTATTATGGACAACATAACAAAACTTTATAAATTTTTTAATTACGCAAAAATTCAACACTTAGTCTCAGATGAACTATTTGATATTGGGTTTTCTGTCCCCTATATTGATAAATACACTGCGAAAATCTGTGAAATAGAACAAAACTTACCCACTAAAGAACAATTAGAACGGCTTCAAAAATTTGGCTATATAGAATATCATAAAAACTTACAAAACCCACAAAAAGATATAGCTAGAATTACCAATGAAGGTACAAATTATTTAATGTCCTGTGGCGTTGATTTAAATAATATTGTTCTTCAAAATGAGTACAAGCCTTATGGCATTGAAGGCTTAGATTTTGAAAATATTCCACCTGCTTATTCCTTTGCAACACGGAATAAAAGCATATATATGGACAAATATGTAGCAAAAATGTGTCAATTAAGAGATTTAGAGCCTAACAAAAACAATTTTAAAGAACTCCACAAGTTAGGTTATGCGGAATTGAAAATGGGTTATATCAATCACAAATTGAAAATCTTAGTACATACTACATTGAATGGTTTAGCGTGGTTAAAAATGAGAAATGTCCAAGATTATCAACTAAATTTATTTGAAAAATAGTCCTTAAAATGAGCATTAGCTCATCCCTGCGATTCTCAAAATTAGTGCAATAGCACAAAAGGAGATGAGATATTGGAATTCAAAAAATTTGAATTATTAAAGAACTTTTTTTGCATTAATAATGAAAAAGTAATTAAAGTAGACAAATGTCTTTATGTCGACAGATATGTTGCTAAAGTTTGCGAACTAAAAAAGATTGTACCTACACATAAAAGTCTTATGAAGCTAGAATATAATGGGTATTTGTTATTAAATAAATCTAATGTCAAAGAAACCACTATATTGACTGCAAATATCACTCAATATGGTAGAATGTGGCTTCGCTCCAAAGGCATAAAACTCTACAATTTTGATTTAAAAAGCGAAAAAATGCAAGATTTAGAAAAATGATAATTTACAAAAATATAAAGAATGCTAAGTAAAA
>CALWAB010000049.1 GCA_944372745.1 uncultured Clostridia bacterium
TCAAAGACGGAAAGAGCCTTTCAATGCTCGCACGCGATATGTCCGCATATTTTAGAAATTTAATGGTAGTCAAGAACTGTAAAAACTATAGTGAGTTGGTCGTTATGCGAAAGGACATTGAAAAAAAGGTGCAGGAGCAGGCAAACGCTTTGACCAATGACAATATTACAGATTTTCTTGACGAATTTGGGCAAGTCGAACTCAACCTTAAATACAGCGTGCGACCGCAGTTATTATTGGAAGTCGCTGGGCTTAAGTGTATGAAACTTAAAAAAAAACTTTAACTAAAGACAAAATAAATGTTGGCACTAATGCAAACACAATTTCTACCACACAAAAAGAAGAACATTTGAATAACAAATTGGAGCAAAGCAGTACATTAAATAATAAAGTAGATAGCGTCAAAAAGCCGGCACAAAATAGTTTACAAATAAATACTATTGCACAAAATAATGTGCCTATACAAGAACTGAAGGTCAATGAAGACATAACGGATGACATATTTGATGCGCCTACAGACCAGTCAATGCAAATTTGGGGGGATATTTTGCTAGAGATTAAGGGGGACAATGAGCATTTATTGTATGCAATGTGTGACGGAGTGAGCGGGACAGAGATAGCGGAAGAAGAATTTATTTTGCACACCAATACGCGTGAAAGTTATGACGAACTCAATGAAATGTCGGTGCGTGAAAAATTGCAAAAATATTTGTCGCATTATTTGGGCAAAAAATTGGTTGTGAAATATGAAGAAGTGGTTGACGAAAGTCAGGAAGACTTTGAGTATTTGAAATCCAAGTTTGGCGATAAACTCAAAATCATACCTTAGTGTTTGAATCTAGGGGATTTCACATCTCTAGGACTTAAAGGGGAACTACCCGTTCCCCTTCACCCCTTAGGGCAGGACAGTGTCCTGCACCTATGGTCTTGGCGAATGACACTAGCCAACTTTAGCACTAAAAACTTAAATTTATTTCTTAGTGCGTTATCACGCACTAAGTATATTATCTAAGTACTTAAGTTGTGTCTACATACTCAACCAGACCACGCCACGGGGTGGCATCACCCCTGCTTTAAAAACACTAAGTATATTATGTAAGTGCTCATTTGTGGACTATGTGCTACCCAATACAACAATCACACATTTATTATGTTTGAAACTACTTTAAAGTTTTGTGTAATGTATTGGTTATTGTCGAGTACTTAGACTCAATTTAAGTTGCTTAATAAATATACTTTGTGCGAAAGCACAAAGATATATATTGTTACTGAAGTGGGCTAGTGTCACTGCCCAAGACCACAGGTCAAGGACACTTGTCCTTGTACTGGGGCATCAAAGGGATGGAAAATCCCCTAGACTAAACAAAATAACTAAGATAAAAATAAAATAATAATATATAGCCAACAGTAATCAATAGGAGGTGTAATTATGATGAAAGGCGGATTTGGGGGAATGAATATGCAGGCACTTATGAAACAGGCACAAGCAATGCAAGCAAAAATGGAAGAAGACAAGAAGAAATTGGAAGAAAGCGTAGTCACAGCCAAAAGTGGCGGTGATATGGTCGAAGTGACAATGAACGGCAAATACGAATTGCAATCAGTTAAAATAAAACCAGAAGCAGTAGATCCAGACGATGTAGAAATGCTAGAAGACTTGATTATGGCGGCGGTCAATGATGCAAACTCACAAATTAAGGCGCTTGAAGACCAATACGCTCCTAAAATGCCAACAAATCTAGGTGGTATGTTCTAATGAATCAAATTGAGAGCCTTGAAAGGCTTATAAACTATTTTTCGAATTTACCGGGCGTTGGGGCAAAGACAGCACAAAGGTATGCTTATTTTATATTGAATAAAGACAAGGACTATGTCAAAGGTTTCGCCGAAGCCTTGGTGGACGCCAATACAAATATACATTATTGTAAAGTGTGTGGAAATTTCACGGACAAAGAAGTGTGTGATATATGTAGCACACGCCCCAATAATATTATTTGTGTGGTCAAAGAACCTAAAGATGTGCTTGCTATTGAGAAAGTCAAAGAATTTAAAGGACAATATCATATCTTGCACGGCACTTTAAGTCCGCTTGACAATAGAGGACCAGACGATATTAGAATTAAGGAATTGCTACAACGCGTGCAAGCAGGCGGAGTGGAAGAAGTCATTATGGCGACCAATCCAGATGTTGAAGGTGAAGCCACAGCAATGTATATATCAAAATTGTTAAAACCATTTGGAATTAAAATTACAAGACTATCACAGGGTGTGTCTATGGGTAGCGACATAGAATACGCAGACGAAGTGACACTCGCTAGAGCACTTGAAGACAGAAAAGAAATTTAAACCAATAGGGGTGAAAAATTGAAGAAGAAAGAAGTCAAAAATGCAAAGTCAGCCAATCCTTATGGCAATTTTCGTCCAGCAGATTCGGCATTTTTGAATAAAATTGACGCTAAAATGGCGACTTTTCAAAAAAATAATAAAAAGTATTCTTTAGAATTTTATGGAAATGCCAAAGCTTTTGTCTTGAATGTCATCAATGTAAAGCATCAAGGCAGAGTGGACAATTTGCCTAAAACCCTTGCCGATTTAGTGAGCGATAGAGATATTGATAGATTGTATCAAGGCTTTTTGTCTGATACAAAAAATGTGGGCAAGGTGTTATTCAGTGAAGAGATGAGCATAGAAGAAATATGTGCCTGTGCTATTGAGTATGTGCGTATCTGTTCTTCTAATTTTGACCACTTTAACGGCGAAGGGGAGAAGCAACCACAATGTGCATTGGCGGAAAGTGTCGCCAAGTCCTATAATGGAGTATTGTCCTTTTATTTTGGTGTCGCAGATGATACAGACAGGGCACAATTAATGGCTAGACTAATCAATGTCGGCATTGATATAAAGCATAAAATAGCATACGCAGAGTGCGTAGTCGATTCAATGGGTGTGCCTATTTGTCAAATTGTGGACTTTTCTGGAAAACCTGTGATAGCAATAAGTTGTTACAATGGCGTTGCAAAAACTTATACAAATGCAATTAAAAAACTTAGCAGTATGTATAAATTCTTAGACTTCAGCGAACATATTCCTATGGCACGAAAAAGGGCTTTGAAGACGCTTGTAAAATTCCATAACTTTAAATCAATTATACCGCGTACAGGCAATATTGAAAATGCTATAGTGGGCTTGAGTAAAAACGCAGTCAAAAATATGAGCAGTTTGACCGCTAGCGAAATGAATTTGCTTGTAAATGTCGACAAGAAAGTGTTTAAGGTTTCCACGCTTGTGGAAGTGGCACTTTATGAACGCCAAGTCGATTATGAAGTAGTGCCAGATTTGTTTGAAGAAAAATTGTATTCATTTAAATTGAATGTGCCGGGTTCGACAAGATTTAAGATATTCCCTAATAAAATTGTAGACTTAGATTATAAACTCACTGAAGAATCTAATTACATTTTGAATAAGCGTTCAAGTGAAAGCAGTAGCGAGAGTGAAGGCACTTCAGACTTTTCTTCTTCGTATGAAAACGAAAGTCACGATTATCAAGAACACGATTATGAAGAAAGTGTTAATGATGTAGTTTACAATAACACACAAAGTCAAAAAACGGCTGATATAAATCTTGACAATATTATACCTGTGCCAGCAGCACAAGTGCTAGAACAAATGAAAGTCAAGTTCCAGCCCCCAGCAGGCGAGAATGAATTTTTGCTAGACGGGTCACGCATTAAGCTTACAGAGAAACAAATAGAAAATGCTATGCACATATCTCCATTAGAACTTGAAGATATGAAAAGTGTAGATATGGATGCAGCAGAGAGAGAACGACTACAATATGAAAAAGAAGTGGGACAACTCCCAGATAATTATGCGACCACACAAAATGTAAATCAAAAAAGCACTAATCAAAAGAAAAAATCTTTCTATGATGTCCTTGACGAAATAGCAGATAAGATAGACAAGAATCGCACCAAAAAACTTCAACAAGCCTATCAAGATTTAGAGAAAAGTGGGGAATTAAATTACAATCAAAATAATACACAAAACATAACACAAAAAACTGAAGAGATTGTAAAGCAGCCGAATGCGGTTAAGTATAATTACAGCGAACCAGTTAAAGAAAGTCCAAAGGTTGAAAATATTGTAAATCCACAAGCAGGCACTAAGCCAAAGAATGTAAGTCCTATTGATGACTTCCTTGATGACGATTTAGAAGATGAACCACAATATAATAAAGAAAGTAAAGTGGACAGCGTAATAAATAAGAATGAAAGTAAGGCTTATGATAATTATGCTTATAATGATACTTTGCTTAATAATGACGAATTAGATGATATTGAAGATGAAGAAGATGTCGAAGATAACTTCCGTGAAGACGATACACAAGATTTTTATAATGACTACGATGACGATATTAAAGACGAAGAGATTGATGAACCAGAAGATAGCCATTTAGACGACTATGAGATAACGAGTCAAATAGGCGATGACGAATTTGTGAGAGAAAACGACAAAGAAGACAAAAAACCGCTTGTCCAAGAATTGCATAGTGAGAAAGAGACAAAAGACTTGAAAGAGCCAAATATTGAAAAAGAAAAGGCAGAAGAACAAGTCGAAATAAGCGAGCCACAAGAAAAGAGTGTGCCACAAAATGTGGAAATACCTAAAGAGAATGCACAAAGTAAAATCAATGTAAATGTGGATAATGACAAGGCGAGTGTTGAATCACAGGCAAAAGTAGAACCTAAAACAACCGCAAAACCAAGTACTGCACCAAAGCCTATTCCAAAATTGCCACCTAGAATACCAAAATTACCACCGAAGAGAAAAGTATGAAATTGACGAAAAAATTTGATAACACTGATTTTTATCAAAACTTTTTACCTTTGTCGCATAGAGTTACCGACAATATGTACAATGATTTGAGAGATTTGAATCCTGAACGCTTTGATGAGCTTATGGAATTGCACAAACAATGTTTTAGTGCCAATTTCAGCAAGCGAAAAAGCAAGGGTGGAGAAAGTGCAATGAATGCAATCCTTGCCGATATGTTGGATGCAGAGATTAGCAAAAGGGGTTGCAAAATCTTAAGTGAACGCAACGCATTATCACAAATGCTAATGAGTGCTTATAGACAAAATAAACACATTTCGTGTTATTTAGATTGTGACGATGTCTTTAAAATCAGTCGTGCATATATGGACAAACTGACAGAAGTTGTGGACAATCTCTATACGGACGAGAATACGCTAGAAGATATTGTGGCATTAGCCCTCAATTACGCACAGTTCACATCTATCTATGCTTTTGATAGCGAACTAGCACGCCCTAAAATTCATCCTAAACGCCACACAGAGTTTGAGAAAGAACTCTTTGAAGGCACGCTTTTTTACGCTGTTGAAGCAATGGATATATTGCTTGAAATGGGGCAGTCAGCGTATGTGGCACTATATGGTGGAAGAAGTGTATGCACAGGACAAGCCATTATGACGGCGGGCATAATAGATATGGCTTTTAAAAAATTGGGTTTAGATGGATATTCGCAAATGGTGTCCAATGGTGAACACGCATTCGTGCTTGTTGTAAGTGGCGATAAAAAATATGTGGTCGACCCAACACAGTACTTTGGTACATTTAAAGAAATAAAAAAATGCGATAAGAGAAACGCAGAAAGTATCAAAGGTGCAGACATATTAAAATTAAAAAAATATGATAGTGATGCACATTTTAAGGTAGTCAACTATTTTCTAAATGAGCTAGACTTAGTTGAAAAATTTAAAGATAGTGTAGCATTTGATGATGTTATACCTATCAAATTGACTAAGATAATAGGGCATATTGAGAAAAATTTATCTAAAATGTCTGCACTTATTTATCCTAAAGGCGTGTATATTGGCGACCGTGAATTTGGGCTTCCGTTTTATTTTGAATTGTGCTTGAATGCAACAAATATATCATACAAAACGGGTTGTGGCACCGAAGATTTTATAATATATGACAATTCTAAAATGTATCATATAGATACATCAAAAATGTTTGACGCCAAGAACAAAATGCGAAACGCGGACAAATTTATGATGATTAAAGATTGCACTACAAAAGACCATTCTCTATAGGTACTGGCGTACGGCATTGGGTGCGACGGCGCACCGCCGTGGGTACTTGCGTACGGCAGTGGCCTTTGGTTGAGTACCTAGCCATAACTTAGTACTAAAATACACTTAGTGCGTGTTAACGCAGGGGTGATACCACCCCGTGGTATGGTCATTGGTGAGTGCCTAATTACAACTTAGGTACTTGCGTACGGATGTGGTCGTTGGTTGAGTGCCTAGCCACACCATTTGTACTAAATAATTATACTTTGTGCGAAAGCACAAAGATATATTTTATTGTTGTTCTTAGTACAGAAGATGGCTAGTACCACTAACCAAGACCACAGGTCAAGGGCAAGTGCCCTTGCACTAGGGTA
>CALWAB010000050.1 GCA_944372745.1 uncultured Clostridia bacterium
TTTTGTTGAATTGTTATAGTATTTATGATATAATTAATACATTATTTAATAAGGGGAATAAATGCGTAAACCAAAGATAGTGAAACTTAATAACGGAGCTACATTACTTTATTTAAAGACAAAGAAAAAAGCATCTGCATGGCGTTTGTCTTTTTTAGGCGGTTCTACTGAAGATAAAAAAGAAGGCACTGCTCATTTTCTTGAACATATGCTCTTCAAAGAAACAGATAATAGAAGTTTTGAACAAATAAATAAAGATAGATTTGAAATATGTTTTGCAAATGCTAAAACAGGTGCTTGGTATACAGCAATGGAAACTCGTAGGACCAATAAATTGGCAGAAGAATCCTTATCATTTTTGACTGATTTATTATTACATTCTAAACTAAATGAAGAAACTATTGAAAAAGAAAAAGGCGTTATACAAGAAGAATTAAATCGTCAATTAGATAATTATAAAATAACAGTACAAAACTACCATTTTGCTCAAATGTACGAGACTGATTATGATTATCCAAAGACTTTGGGGACAACTGAAAGTATTAATTCAATGAACAAAGAAGATTTAGAAGAATATAGAGGAAGAAATTATGTTATTCAAAATTTTCTTATGGGTGCAGTGACTAGATTCCCACTATATAAGGTTAAGGCTTTGTATAGAAAGATAATTGAACCACAAATACCTGTTCCTCAAAATTATATTCCTATAAAAAAGTTATCAAGTGAGCCAGTTAAAGATGAAAGTTTAAATATAGTAAAGAATGAAAACATAGAACAAGTCAAATGTATGATAAGCATAGTATTTAATGTAGGCTATGAACAATATGCCAATAGAACAGTAGGTAGTTACATACCTACATTGATAGGAGCGGGAACAAGTCCTCTTTTTATAAAGCTTCGCAATGAGGGCTTAATATATGTTTTTGATAGAATGACATTAGATAAATTCCCACATTGCACAGTAGCTACATTTGGATTTAAATCATCAAAAGACAAATTAAAGAGAATTATTGATGTAATTGGCGAATGTTTTAAAGATATATACAACAATGGAATGGATAAGACGACATTTGACCAACGCACATTAAATTTAAAATATCTAGATGATGAAGCTGCTGATGTGGTTGATATAATGAATGACCTTAGTCGAATTTGGAGTAATTACATATTGGATGGGAAATTCTATAAGCCTTATAAATGGGAAAAAGAAAATAAAAAATTAAAACTTGAATATGTAAATGAAGTATTTAAGACAATATTGAGTAAAGAAAATAAAATGTACATAACATATTTAGGCAATGTTGCTCAAGAAGATGTTTATACATTTGAAGAAACAAAGTCGAAATTATTATTTTAAAGGATGACAATATGAAAGATTATAAAATAGAAAAATTTGAAAACGGTGCAACAATAGTATTAAAACCTATTAAGTCAATAAAATATACGGCTATTAATATAGGATTTAAAACAGGTGCGAATTATGACGAAGTAGCAGGAACAGCACATTTTCTTGAACATAATTTATTTTTGGGGACTGAAAATAGAACTCGTGACCAAATAGACAGGGACAATGCGGAAATTTGTGAGCTTAATGCATCTACGAGCCTATATTATACATTGGTACGATTTAAAAGGGCAAATACAGAATTAGAAGATGCTTTTGATTTTGCTAGCGATATACTTTTGAATACAAAATTCAATGCTAATGAAATCAAAAAAGAAAGGGAAGTCGTAAGAAATGAAATTGTAATGGCAAAGGAACGCGACAAAAGGAATATTTACGCATATCATAATACATTATGGAGTCCTTATGTCAATAAATCTTCTTGTGCTATTATTGGTGAAGACATTGATAAAGTCACAAAAAAAGATTTAGAGAAATATAGAAATAAAAACTATAATTCAAAAAATTTTGTTATGTATGTAATATCTAGTTTGCCAATGTCAAAGTTTGTGGCATTATATAAAAAATATATTGTGCCTAATTTAAAAGTTTTAGACGAAGCGGATAGTGCTACTTATGATATGACGCCTAAAAAACCAAGCAAACTACAAGTCATTAATTTAGACCAAGATAAAGTAGATGTGGCTTTATCCATAAATATACCTTTTGGCGTTTTTAATTCAAAAAATAGATTTAGTAGATTAGTTTTATCTTATTACTTAAATATAGAGCAACCATATAATATACTTAGAAAGAAAGGGCTTATATATACAAGTTCTGCTTACATTACTGAGTGGGCTTATAATTCTATATTGAATATAAAATTTGTATGTACAAAAGAAAATATTAATAAAATCATTGACGAATATGTCAAAGAGATGCAAAATCTATATAAAAATGGTATGGACGAAGGTAAGTTTAAAAACATTTGTAAACAAATAGTCATTGCAGAAGACGAAAAAGAACGCGATTATGTTTTGAATGAAGTTATGGATATGGCATATACGCATATTACGCGTGGGCTTGTTGATGATTTAGATATGAAGAAGGAAGCGAAAAATATTACTCTTGAAGAAGTTAATAAATACATTAATTTCTTTAATAATCCAAACAATGAAATGTGGGTGACTGCACTTGGGAAAGTAACTGAGAAAGATATTTATACATTGACCCAGTTACAAAAGAAATTTTATGTCAATATGAAATAAACTTAATGAGTAAATATTATTTAATTGAAATCTAATACTAAATATGTTATAATTTTTACAGGTGAGGAAATGATTGAAAATTTAAATGAGTATATAGACTCAACATTATTAAAACCAAACGCTAAATTAAGTGATATAGAAAAATTGTGTAATGATGCACGCGAATATAAGTTTTGTTCGGTGTGTATAAATCCAGCGTATGTGAGTTATGCAAAAAAACTACTAGCAGGGACTCAAGTTAAAGTTTGTACTGTAATAGGTTTCCCATTGGGGCAAAATGAGACTACTACAAAAATGTATGAAGCCCGAATAGCAGTGGACGCAGGAGCGGACGAATTAGATATAGTCATCAATGTGGCTAAACTATTAGATTGTGACTATGAGTATGTCGAGAAGGAATTGGGGGCAATTAGAGCGTTATTTGATGATAAAATTGTTCTTAAGGCAATTATTGAAACTTGTTATTTAAATAAAGAAGAAATTATAAAAGCAGTCGAAATATGTGAGAAAGCAGGAGTTGATTTTATCAAAACAAGTACTGGATACGGCACACGCGGAGCAAGCATTGAAGATATAGAAACAATCAAAAGTGCTATTAAGGGTACGACTCAAATTAAAGCAAGTGGTGGAATAAAATCGCGTGCATTTGCAGAAGACTTGATAAAAGCAGGTGCAATGCGAATAGGTACAAGCAGTGCAGTGAGTATAATGAAAGAAGGAGAATAAAATATGTGTTTTTTCAAGAAAAAGAAGAAAGATAAAGTGACGGAACAACAAAATAAAAAAGATAATGTGACTTTTCAAGATTGGCATAAAAACACAAATAATTTTGGATTTAATGAGAGAGCAAGCAAACTTGAAGGTGAATTTCAAAACGCTTCATCAAATACTGACACACAGGCAGAAACACAAAGCAATACTAATAATCCTAAGAATACAAATGCTAACTAGATAAGATAACATTTATATTAGATAGTTTACAAATCTAAGATAATATTTATAATAGGTAAGAATATTTACATATTAGTAGATATTCTTTTTTTGTATAATTTTACACTAAATACCTTAATTTAATCAGTATAAACACTTAAAATGAATAACATAGATATAAATTTAATCAAACATAATAAACAAGCGTATTCAAAAGGTTGTTAAAAAAATAATACTGTGATATAATATTAATATCACTTTTTAGGAGAAAAATTTTTATGACGATAGTTGAAACATTAAGACAAGAATTTGGTATGAGCGAAAATCATGTCAATAATATAATAGGACTAATAGACGAAGGTTGTACAATACCATTTATTTCCAGATACCGCAAGGAAATGACTGGTTCTGCTGATGATGAAACATTGAGAGCATTTTCAGATAGGCTCAATTATTTAAGAAACTTGCATCAAAGAAAAGATGAAGTATCTAGATTAATTACAGAACAAGAGAAGATGACTCCAGAAATAGAGCAGGCTTTAGCTGACGCTAAAACTATGACTGAAGTTGAAGACATTTATAGACCATTTAAACCAAAGAGAAAAACGCGTGCGTCTGTGGCTATTGCTAAAGGCCTTCAACCGCTTGCAGATTATATTTTTAATCAAAAAGCAGATAAAGATTTGATGACTTATGCAAAAGAATTTATAAATGACGAAGTTAAAGATGAACAAGAAGCAATATCAGGGGCAAAAGACATTATTGCTGAAATGATTTCTGATAACGCTGAAATGCGTAAGCAGTTGAGAAAGTTGTTTGGGAAATACGCTAAAATTGCTTCAAAACTTACAGACAATGAGAATGCCTACAAATATGAAGTGTATAAAGATTTTAGCGAGAAAGTGGATGTAATTCCAAGCCACAGAATATTGGCACTCAATCGTGGAGAAAAAGAAGATTGTTTGAAAGTCGATATAGTTATGGATGAAAATACATCACTAAACTTCCTTAAAGATATGTTTATACACAAAAATGGCGATTACGCAGATATAATGGAAGAAGTTATTACTGACGCATATTCTCGTCTTATTGAACCATCTATCGCGCGTGAAATAAGAAATATATTGACTGATGATGCTGATGAACAAGCTATAAAAATGTTTGAACTCAATTTGCGTCCACTTCTTATGCAGCCACCTTTAAAAGGTAAAACGGTCTTAGGCTTTGACCCAGCATACCGCACAGGTTGTAAACTTGCTGTAGTTGACCCTAACGGCACATTGCTTGATTATGGCGTTATATTCCCAACTCCTCCACAAAACCACATTGAAGAATCTAAGGAAAAATTAAAAGAACTCATTGACAAATATAAAATAGATGTCATAGCTATCGGGAATGGAACTGCAAGCAAAGAAAGTGAAATATTTGTCGCAGGACTAATAAAGGAAATAGATAGACCAGTTACCTATGCTATGGTTAACGAAGCAGGTGCATCAGTTTATAGTGCATCAAAACTTGGTACAGAAGAATTCCCTAATTATGATGTCACAGTCCGCAGTGCTACAAGTATAGCTAGACGCTTGCAAGACCCATTGGCAGAACTCATTAAGATTGATACCAAATCCATAGGTGTTGGACAATATCAACATGATATGCCACAAGCACGACTAGGACAAGTACTTGACGGAGTTGTAGAGAGTTGCGTAAATAGCGTAGGCGTAGACCTTAATACAGCATCATATCCATTGCTTGCACGCATATCAGGCTTAAATATGGGTATTGCAAAGAAAATTGTCGAATATCGCGAACAGAATGGGGCATTTAAGACGCGTCAAGAATTGCTTAATGTTCCAAAACTCGGCGAGAAAGCATTTACACAAAGTGCAGGTTTCCTTAGAATAGTGGGAGCGGATAATATATTAGATAATACCGCAGTACACCCTGAGAGTTATTCTGCAGCTGAGAAATTATTGAAAATACTTGGCTATACAGATGAAGATGTCAAAAATAATGGCGTAGAATTGCTTAGAAAAAAAGCAGAACACTATGGTATTGAAAAATTGGCTGAAGAATGTGGAGTAGGCGTTCCTACATTAGAAGACATTATAGACGAACTTATGAAACCGGGCAGAGATATTCGCGATAGTTTGCCACAACCAATTTTACGCAGTGATGTTATGGACATCAATGATCTACAAAAGAATATGGTTTTTGATGGCGTCGTGCGTAATGTTGTAGATTTTGGTGCATTTGTAGATATAGGTGTGCATCAAGATGGACTTGTGCATATATCCGAAATATGCGATAGATACATTAAGCATCCGTCTGAAGAATTGACAGTAGGCGACCAAGTCAAAGTTAAAATTAAAGATGTGGATGTAGCAAGAAATAAAATTTCATTATCAATGAAATTAGACAAAGAGTTTTAGGAGATAAAAATGTTAGATTTAAAAAAAATGCTTGAAAATATAGATGAGTATGCTGAGAAATTGGCACAAAAAAAGTTTAATCTTGATAAAAACTACTTTTTAAACCTCAATGATAAAATCAGTAAGACTCGTATTCAATGTCAAGATTTGCAAACCCAAAGAAATAAGGGGGCAGACCAAATAGGTTTGCTTATGCGTGATAAGTCAAAAAATCATGCGGAAATAGACAAATTGAAAAGCGA
Source organism: uncultured Clostridia bacterium (assembly GCA_944372745.1). Classification (GTDB taxonomy): domain Bacteria; phylum Bacillota; class Clostridia; order Christensenellales; family UBA1242; genus CAKVOD01. The sequence continues at coordinate 6,254 of CALWAB010000050.1, forward strand.
AATGACAGTTGTTAGCGATAAAACTAAGGCATTAGAAAGCGAATTGAGCGACTTAGAAGCAGAACTCAAAGATTATATGATGCATATGCCCAATATTCCAGACGCTAAAACACCTATAGGCAAAGACGAAGATGAAAATGTCGTGCTTGAATATGTGGGAGAAAAACCTACATTTGACTTTACTCCACAAGAACACCATATCTTAGGCGAAAAGATGGATATCATAGATATGGATAGAGGTGCTAAATTATCAGGTACTCGCTTCTCTGTGCTTAAGGGAGCTGGAGCAAGGCTTGAAATGGCAGTGAGGAATTTTCTATTTGATTGTTCTATAGAGAATGGGTATACCCCAGTAAGTGTGCCAGTACTCGTAGGCAGAAATATAATGGAAGGAACTGGTCAACTTCCAAAATTTGAAGAAGATATGTTTAGAACTGAATCTAACGGTAAGGAATTATTTTTAATACCTACCGCAGAAGTGCCTGTTACTAATCTATTTAGAGAAGAAATTTTGCAAGAAGACCAACTTCCAATTCGTTATAGTTGCTTAAGTAACTGCTTTAGAGTGGAAGCAGGAAGTGCAGGGAAAGATGTCAAAGGCATCTTCCGCCAACACCAATTTGATAAGGTAGAAATGGTGCGTTTCGCTACACCAGAACAATCTTGGGATGAATTTAATAGTTTAGTAAATTGTGCTAAAAAAATTTTGGACAAATTGAACTTACATTATAGAGTTGTCGCATTATGTACAGGTGATTTAGGATTTAGTGCTTGCTATTGCAATGACCTTGAAGTGTGGTTGCCTGGGCAAAATAGATATAGAGAGATTTCAAGTTGTTCAAATATGTTGGATTTCCAAGCACGCAGAGCAAATATGAAGTACAAAAATAAAGAAACAAAGAAAAATGAATATATCCATACAATGAATGGTTCAGGTATGCCTATTGGCCGTACAATAATAGCTATAATGGAAAATTATCAACAAAAAGATGGTAGCATTTTGATACCAGAAGCATTGAAAAAATATTTACCTTATGAAAAAATTGACGCGAATGGACAATTAGTTTAATTATATTAGTACTAAAATTTGGCAGTGCCGCACTCCAAGCCCATAGGTCAAGTTGACTTTGCGTACGCCATATGTCAACACTTTGAGAGACCCTACTAGTAAGTGCTAGTACAAATCCAAGACCACGCCTTGGTGGGGCATCCGACCCCTAAAGTGTTGAAGGGGAACGGGTAGTTCCCTTTCGTGCCAGAGACCATGCCATAGAGTGGTGTGATGACACACTGCCATTTCTAGGTTGAGTACCTTAGCATAACCTTAGTACTAAATAATTATACTTTGTGCTTGTCAAAGCAGGGGTGATGCCACCCCGTGGCGTGGTCTGGTTAAGTGCCTAGACACAACTTAAGTGCTAAATAATTATACTTTGTGCGAATGCACAAAGATATATTTTTGTTCTTAGTACTCAAGTTGGCTAGCGTCACACCCCAAGACCATAGGTCAAGGGCTAGCCCTTGCCTAAAGGGTGAAGGGGAACGGGTAGTTCCCTTTCAAACTCTAAAATGTAAATAAGGTTGAAAGATATTTAAATATATGGTATAATAATTTATTATGATAGAATTAATAGAAAACACAGAAAATAAAATAAAAGATATTTTAAAAGAATTAAATATTGAATGTGATAGCGTCAAAGTCGTGGAATGTAATAGGCCAGAACTAGGGCAATATCAATATAATGGCGTAATGGCATTGGCTTCAAAAAATGGCTATAAACCGCAAGAATTAGCACAGATAATATGCGAAAAATTGCAGGATAGTGAAGAAATGAAAAATGCAAATGTGGCAGGCGTAGGCTTTATAAATATTACATTTAGCGATAATTCACTTATAACGCAGTTAAATAATGTCGATGCAGAAATAGAAAAAATAGCGAAACCTAAAAATCGCAAAATATTCATTGACTATGGTGGTCCCAATGTCGCAAAAACTTTGCATGTTGGGCATTTAAGAAGTGCAGACATTGGCGAAGGACTAAAAAGGCTTGCAAGAAAACTTGGCTATGAAGTAATAAGTGATGTGCATTTTGGAGATTGGGGGCGTCAAATGGGAATGGTTATAGCTGGTATAGAAGAGAAAATGCCTGATTTACCTTTTTTTGATGAAAGTTTTCAAGGAGAATATCCTACTCAATCTCCTGTGACAAGTGAAGACCTAGAGAAAATATATCCAGAAGCCAATATAAAAGCTAAAGAAGATGAAGAATTTTTAAATAAATGCAGAAGAATAACCTATGAACTTCAAAATGGCAGACGCGGATACTTAGAGTTATGGAAATTGTTTGTCAAAGAATCAATGCGACCAGTTATGAAAACTTATGACTTTTTGAATGTGTCGTTTGATTTATACGAAGGTGAAAGCACTTGTAATGACTTAATTAATCCAATGGTCAAAGAATTGCTTGATAGTAAGGTAGCGTATGAAAGTCAAGGTGCGACTGTCATTGATGTGAGTGAGCCGACTGATAAAATAGATGTACCACCATTTATAGTGTTAAAATCTGATGGGGCAGCAATGTATTCAACTACTGACTTAGCAACTATTTTATCAAGACAAAAACGCTTTGAACCAGACGAATATTGGTATGTAGCAGACAATAGACAATCACTACATTTTATGCAACTATTTAGGGCATCTAAAAAAGCGAAATTTGTTAAATCTGACACTCAAATGTATCATTTTGCTTTTGGTACTATGAATGGGAAGGACGGAAAACCATTTAAAACGCGTGATGGTGGAGTAATGAGTGCTTTGACGCTCATTGACAATGTGAGAGCAGAAATTAAAGCAAAAATGGCGGATAATGGTCAAAATAGTGACGAAATTTGTGATATTATCTCATCAGCTACTTTAAAATTTGCAGATTTGAGCAATAATAGGGAAACTGATTTTATATTCGATATAGATAAATTTTGTGCTTTGGAAGGTAAAACTGGACCATACATTCTGTATACAACGGTTAGAGCAAATTCAATTTTAAATAAAGCCAATGTAGATAATATGCAAGTTTATGAATTAGTTGATATAGACAATAATTCATACATAGATGTCATTTTGAATGCAATCAAAGCACCCGTAATCTTAGAAAAAGCATACGAGCAAAAAGCGTTGAATGTAATTTGTGATTATTTGTTCACACTGTCCAATTCATTTAATAATTTCTATTCTCAAACGAAAATATTAACTGAAGAAGATGAGAAAAAGAAAAATGCATATTTAAAACTATGTCACATAGTATCAAAATTAAATACTGAACTTCTCGACATATTGGCGATAAAGGTGCCAGAAAGAATGTAACAAAATTAATAAAAATATGTTATTCAAACCCTTGTCAAGCACAAGGGTTTTTGATATAATCTAACTATGTTTAACGATTTTGAAGAAGAATTAATCAAAAAGCCAGAATTATTAGCACCAGCGGGTGACTTAGAATCATTGAAAGTGGCTGTTTATAATGGGGCAGACGCAGTATATTTAGGTTTATCAAACTTTAATGCACGCTCAAAGGCTACGAATTTTACATTAGATAACTTAGCAGAAGTAGTTGATTTTTGTCACCTATACAATGTTCGTGTGCATTTGACAGTCAATACACTCATCAAAGACAGTGAATTAGAAGAAGTGCTAGAAATGGTGCGACAAGCATATCTATGCCATGTAGATGCTTTCATAGTGCAAGATTTAGGGCTTGCGAAAGTGTTGAGAGAACAAATACCAGATATAGAACTTCACGCTAGCACTCAAATGGGCATACATAATCTTGAAGGAGCTTTGATAGCAGAGTCTTTGGGGTTTAAGAGAATAGTTTTGTCAAGAGAAACTACACTCAATGATATAAGTTTAATTAAAGCGTGGACAAATCTTGAGATAGAATACTTTGTACAAGGTGCATTGTGTGTGGCATTCTCAGGGAATTGCTATTTTAGTGCTTTGAAGTTTAAACAAAGTGGCAATCGCGGTGCGTGCATACAACCTTGTAGACTTAAGTATCAAGCCAATCTTAATAAAGCACAAGGATATCTATTGTCGCCACGCGATCTATGTATGCTTGATAGAATAAAGCAGTTAAGTGATGTAGGGGTAGATTCATTTAAAATTGAAGGCAGAATGAGACGACCTGCCTATGTGGCACAAGCAGTGCAGTCTTATAGAAATGCCATTGATTCAAATTACAATGAAGAAGTGTGTAATTTTGAGAAGAATAATTTAAAAAGAGTCTATAACCGTGGAGATTACAATGAAGGTATATATTTAGACCGTATACAAGAAGAAAATATTATAAATCCAGAATTTCAAAATCACCGTGGGGTGAGTATTGGGCAAGTAGAGTCCGTAAGACATTTCAAGGACATTTTTGAGATAATAATTGAGTCAAAAGCACCCATTGCAAATGGTGATGGATTGAAATTTATTGGCAATAATGGAAGTGAAATCAGTATAGGTGTAGGTGGATTAGAGAGAATCAGCCAAAATGAGTATAAAATTTTTTCAAAACATTCACCACATATTGGTGATATAGTTTATAAAACAGTTGACGCAGTGCGAGAAAACGCGCTTGTGTCATATGTAAAAAGATTGCCAATATATGCTCATTTTGAAGCACAACCTGATGAGCCAGCAAAATTATTATTAAAATGTAACGACAAACAAATACAAGTAGAAAGCCTTTTTGTGTGTGATAGAGCATTAAATCAAGCGCTCACTTATGATAGATTGCTTCAAAATATAGATAGATTTAATGATACGCATTTTGAATTAAAGGGACTAACCTGCCAAATGGGTGAAGTGTTTATTCCTGCATCAAGAATCAATGAATTGCGTAGAATGGCAGTAGAAAAGCTAGAAAGAGCAATCATAGAAGACTTTGAAAAGCCTACAAAAAAACTCGTCCGTGATTCTATTAAAAAAGCCAATGTGAAAGAAGAAAATGTAAATAATTTTATGATAGTATCCGATTATAGAGATATTGATGCTATACCAGAAGATACAAATATAATATACGCACCACAATTTTATGAATTTGATGATTTAGACGAATTTTTAAAAGAAGCCAATGACAAAGGGCACGACTTCATTTATTTGAATCTTCCTAATGTAGCAAATTCTTATGATATTCAAAAAATTAAAAGTTTGCTTACAGAAATAGGGGCTATGAATGTGGGCGTCGTGGCGAATAATATATATGGTATGTGCTTTGCAAAACTTGGTTATAAGACAGTAGTTGGGTATCAAATGAACATAACAAATACACAAACTGCAATGTTATATGTAGATTTAGGTGCAGAAGCATTTATGAAGTCAATAGAAAGCGAATTAAATGATGAACTTGAAGTGGGGCATAACTATGTAGGGAAACCAGCAGTGATGACATTTTGTCATTGTCCTTATAAGACAGTCTTTAACTATGATAGTTGTAGAGAATGTGATTATCAAGGGGGATTAAAGTTGAAGACTGAAGATAGTCAAGTATATTCAATTCGTAGAATACGCTGTACATCTTGTTACTTTGAATTGGTTTACAATAAGACAATAGGGGACAAGGTAGAACCATATATTTTAGATTTAAGAGAAGAATAAAAAGCTAAATTTGGCATTTGAAAAAATTTTAGAATATGAAATATAAAAGTAATTAAATATATAAAAAACACAGGTATATTTTTAATGAAGCGTACCCTTTGGGTGTTCACTTTATAGGTTATACCTGTATTTTTTTATTTTGTCAATGAATCTATATAATTATAAAATTCATTATCGTTATCAATGGTATTAATATATAGACAGCGTCCTTGATACTTATTATCTGTGTGCCTAATAAGTTGGTAACCGCCTTGATTTTCTTGTAATTTTACAAGCAGTGAATCAAAGGGCATTTCGTTGTGGTACATAACACCGTCAAATAAAAATTCTATGTGTAAGCCGTTTTGTAAGTCTTTCATAGTCAGCTCGTGAATGCTCACTCCAAATGCTGGCATTTCATATCCAGCATTTACTGTTATTTGCCATAGTTGAAGTATTTTTTCAAATTCTTTTGAATCTTTGTTTATAATTTTTTCTTTACCGTCTTTATATAATTTGATGCCAATACAGTCATCAAAAACGGAATTGATTTGTTCTGTCAAAAAATTTTGTATAGCCATAAAAATCTCCTAGGTTTCATTTAATATATGCAAATTGCGATAAAATTATTGACTTAATAGCCTTTAAATATAAATCTAATTACCTTGTAAGGTGTGGCAAATAAAGATGCTACATAAGTCATACCTGCGGCATTGAGAAGTTCTTTCACTTGTGACAATTCTTTGCCTTTAATACCAATTTGTTTTTTTAAAAACTTTTTGCCGTTTTTTGAAGCCCCAAATTCAAGGGGAATAAGAAATAGTTTTGTAAGTAAAGTTACAGCAAAAGAAAACAACCCTACATAAATCATTACTTCGCCAATAATATTGAGTTCAAAAGGTATCAACCAAATGATAAGTCCAATGAGAACAAGGGGGAAGAAAAGTCCAGAAAAAAACGAATTTAATTTATTAAAGAAATAGCACATAGCGAACCAAAAACTATTAGAATAGCGTTGCATAGAATGTCCAAATTCGTGACAAGCAATAGCAAGTGAAGCCACGCTTGTGCCATAGAATACATCTTCTTTTAATACAATTCGGTCGTTTACATAATCATAACAATCTTCGACTTTTTCTCCTGCTATATATAGACCTGTCTTTTGCTCATTTTTTTGTATGCCATATTCAATGATTTGATATGTTTCCACGCCTGTAGAATTCTCAATCTGGCTAAATTTTTCTCGTAGATTATAATAGCGACGATGTGCTGTACCTGCAATTATAAGCCCAATTAAAAATAAGCCAATGATAACAATAGTTATAATGAACAAAGGACTTGAAATTAAATCTTCTAACATATTTTCTCCTATATAATATTATACAAAAAAATGTGAAATTTATCAAGAGAATAAAGGGGACACATACTATCATAATGTTTTGAAATACATCATATATTACTTTGAGGAAATGTATGAGAAATTTTGTTATAAGAGCAGATTTTGAATGTTTTGTATTATTAGATGATAAAGAATTAGGCATATTAGACGGCGGGGAATTGCATTTTCAAAAAGACAAAAAATTTATATTGACTTTTTTCCCTATTGACAATAAAACTTTGCCTTATGCTTGTAAAGTGTCGTTTGAGAATGGACAAATAGTGTGCTCATCAAATTTATGTCGTTATTTGCAATTACCTATGAATAATTATGAATTGTACTTTATGCCTTACTTATTGTCATATAGACGACCACAACTATTAAAAATGCAGAGTTTAGATACCCCAATAGGCAAAGCTGAAATTCGCGTTTATGGTGGGACTGAAGGTAATAACACAAATGCACAAGTCCTCATTAACGGAGAAATGCAAGCTGAATATGAAATGACTAGTTCAATTAACAATGTATCAATACAAGGTATGTACATAAATAACGAATATTTTATAATAATACAAGGCAATGTTCAGGCATATAATTATCTTATGTGTATCGGAGTTAATTCAAAAGTAAAAGTCAATTTAGAATTGCTTGCACATCAAGTAGAAATATATGAAGATTGTATCAAAACACTTACTAAATGTTTTGACATCAATAAGCACGCCAAAGTTTGTGTTTATAAAGCACAAAATGGTATGTTAAATAAAGTAGAGGAGTATTTAGTACTAATCAATGAAAATGTTCATATTTCTCATGAACTTATTCCTTACGCCTTTTTTGAAGCATTACAGGTGGGCGATATAAATAAATGCCGAGAATATATGAGTGATGAACTTAATCAAGCCATAGATGATGAACATTTAAAAGCTTATTTTGGTGATTTTGTGGAAGTTAGGCAGAATGTATATGGAGATTTAAATTCTGTTCTGCTCATTTACAAAGAAGGTGATAATTATATTTCAAAGGTGTGTAGTTTGACGCTTATTGCTAATAAAATTGATAATATTGACCTAGAAGATTAAACAAATTTTAGTCAAATATTACAATATTCGACACCATACGACATTTTATACATTAATTTGACATTGAAATACAATATTTTTTGTCAAATTGTGTAAGAAATTTGTAATTTAGTATTGACCAATGCCAAAAAATAGTATACAATTATCGTGTAGTAAATTAAATATTAGTTAATAAAAGGACGGAGAAATTTGTTTAGGAATCATAGATGTGTATACTTTGATTGTAGTCAAGTGGATGAGAAGGATATCCCTTTCAATAAATTAGTAAACAAGATAGGGGAAGCAGTAAAAAAATACAATATAGAATATGCACTCAATAAATTAACTACAGTTAATGATTTGGTATTTTATAAAGCGGTAGAAGCTTATAAATGTCAAGGCGGGCAAATTAAAAATGTGTATATGAAATTTGAAGGTTGGCCACCAAGGAAATTTGATGAAAGTTTTAAATTAAATTTAGATAAGAGTATTCCTTTGGATACTCACTTGGAATCATTTTCGGATGTTGTTATAAGATTTCATAATGGTGTATTGAAATTAAGCGAGATAACTAGATAAATGTGTCAACTCCTTTTAAAAAATTTTAATGCTTTTTAAGAAAGGGAACAGAAGAAAATCAAAAAATAACTATAGACTTGCAAAAGGCAGGTCTTTTTTATGCTAAATTTGTTTGACTATTTTACATAAATCGACAAAAGTTCCTATAAAACGACATAATCTCTAAATTTTTTTAAAAATATGTGTAGTATAATTTGCGTATGAGAAATTTGACAGAATATTTATCTAAAAATGGAATTTATTTAACAAAAAATGTAGTATCTGTATTTGGAAAGTTATTTGAAAAGTACAAATTTCAAGAAATTGCTATAATTGGTGAAAACGCTTCAATTTTAGCAAATGCTTTGAGAAAAGACTACAAGGTAACGACTGTAAATGTACTCAAAGAACTCTGCTATAGTCTATGTGGGTTAAACCTTGCTCGAATACAGTTGAAAGAAAATACACGACTTATAGTAGCTTATGGTGACCAACACGCACTTAATATATCGAAGTTAGTTGCTAATAAAATGGAATTGCCTTATTGTTATGTAGCTTGTGATACAGTGAGTGTGTATTCACAATGTAATTTTGCAGTGCAAGATTTACGACCTATAGAAATAAAATCTCATTTAAAGGCTATAATCGTGGACGAAAATTCGCCTTGTAATGTTTCTAATTTGTACGCACAGATAATGTCACAAATATTTGGTTGTTTGGAAATTTATTTAAGAGAAAAGTTTTTTGAAGAACATAAGAATCTCAATCTAAAAAAAATTTTTGACACCTATTATGAGATACTGAACATCAATAATGTTACTACGCCAGAAAATATTGCATTTTTGCGAGAGTTAAATTTAATACTAGTGACACAATATGGAGTAGGCGAAGGCATTCCATTTGGAGATAATTATTACTTGGCACTCAGTTTTTTGAGTAAAAATGTCAAATTGTATGCAGAGTTTGACAAAATTTGTTTCGTTTACTCACAAATGTTGACAATACTTTATGATATGTACTTTAATAATGAACTCAATTCACCATTGTATCTATTACTCACAGATGTAGAAAAAATGACTACATTTAATGAGTACTCTAAGGCATTAGTGCGAGTCCCCGCCCGCAATAGTCATAAGGCTAGATACATTTATGGTGTTTATATGAAGATATTGTGTTCTATGACAGATTCATATCAGCGGTTATACAACAAAGTGGCGTTTAAATTAAGGAACATAATGTTGGATTCAGGATATGAACTTTATAGTTCTCTTGATTGTGATAAAATGATAGAAGTAATGAAAGAAACATCACTCTTCAATTCATATTCGCTATTGAGTAAATTTGGCATTACAGAATTGTATTAGTTTCTCATCGCAAGTAAATGCGTAATAATCTAAAAACACACTGTAGTGTAGCACAAAAGATAAAGTTAAAAGATTTACTACAAATAAAAATATTAATTAATTTTTGACTATACTTTGACGCTCACACATTCTAAATGTGTGTTTTTATTTTGTACAAAATGCACAAATCAAATCTTTGATTGTCAAAATATTTGCAAATTAGTATGCCTTATGCTATAATAAAATACTTTATTATATGGAGAGAAATTATGGCTATAAAATTAATAGTAGATACAACATGTGATATGGCACCTAACGAATTGCCAGATTATGTGACTATGTTACCTGTTAAGGTATACTTTGACAGTGAAGAATATATTCCTTTTGTGAATTTAACAATAGAAGAGTTTTATGATAAATTAAGTAAGGCGAAAGAATTACCTCATACTAGTCAAGTAAATTCACAAACTTTTGTAGATGTAGTTAAACCTATGCTTGATAATGGTGATGATGTCTTAATACTCACAATTTCAAGTGAACTATCTGGGACTTATAATTCTGCAAAAATTGCAAAAAGGGAACTCAATACGGATAGAATAGCTGTAGTTGATTCAAAACTTGTAACTTTTGCATACAGAGCATTAATATATGAAGCAATGCGTCTTATTGAATCAGGAATGCCATTAAATGAAATTGAAAGTAGCCTAAATGGAATAAAAGAAAAGGTTAAATTGCTCGCTGTAATAGATGATTTGAAGTATTTAAGATTAGGTGGAAGAATAGGAGCAGCAGGTAAAGTATTAGGAGATTTGTTTGCTATTAAACCTATTATAACTTTTAAGAATGGTATCATACACGCTGTATCAAAGACAATGGGAATAAAAAAGGGTATTCAAACAATTTGTGATTTGGTTAAATCCGCAAATGTTGATATGACTAGACCGAGAATATTAGGTCATTCAAATTGTTTAGAGCGTTGTCAAGAATTGAGAGACAAACTTAATGAAATAACAAATATTCAAGTAGAAGAAATTACTGCAATTGGTGCTTCTGTAGGAACTCACGCAGGTCCGGGTTGTACTGGTATTGTATACTTTGAAGCATAATATTTATTATAATGAAAAAACTCACATTTATAGTGAGTTTTTTCATTTTACAGTGTATTAAATAAATATATTTGTCTATTATTAAATTTGTAGGATTTTTCTACAAATTATTTTTTTTGTCGAAAATAAATGCGTTAAGCAATCAATTAAAATATGTTATATGTGGTATTTTTTAATGGATTATATACAAAAAATACTTTTTCCATTAAAAAGTACAATTTAAATATAGTAGCATATCGCATATTTTTTACTATAATGGAATAGTAATTCCAAGTAAAGGCGGGAATTCAATATGACTATAGCAGAGAAATTGGACAAGTTGAGAATCGAGCGAGGCTGGACAATTTACAAAATGTCATCAGAAAGCGGTGTCAATGACCGCGCCATAAGGAATTGGTTCAATAAAGGCAATGAGCCATCATTATCGGCCTTGACCGCAGTATGTCAAGCATTTAATATTACACTAGGCGAATTTTTTGCAGATGAAGATAAAAAAGCAGAAGAAATGACTGATGAAACTAAAGAGTTTGTCAACAAATATAAACTACTTGACAAGGTTCAAAAGAATGCCGTCAACACCGTGATAGATAGTTATAAAGTAGATGATTAACTATATACTAGGTGAAATAACAAAAAAATGACCATATATGTGGTCATTTTTTTTAGGTTTATAATATTCGTTGGTCGCAATATCAAAATTATTCTTTATTCTGTTCTTAGACAAGTAATAGGGTCTTTTTTCGCCGCTAGCCTTGAAGGGATAAGCCCTGATAGCATAGTCAGTATTACACTTATAAGCACCATAATGAGTGCAGTAAGCGGCGAAAGAACTGCTAGATTTCCTATACCATCTGCTAGACTATTAATGATTAGATTGATAGGTATTGTGAGTATCCAAGATACAATAATACCAATTAATCCACTGAGAAGTCCTATTATGAAAGTTTCGGCATTGAAAACCCGTGAAATGTCTTTTTTCCTTGCACCAATGCTTCGTAAAATACCTATTTCTTTTGTCCTTTCAATTACAGATACATAAGTAATGACTGCAATCATAATTGAAGAAACAATCAATGATATAGCACTAAATGCAATCAATACATAACTAATTATGTCTACAAGCGTTGTCAATGCAGACATAAATAATTGCATAACATCGTTGTAGTGCACTTGTTCTTCTGGTGGCAAAGCATTGTTGTATTCATCAATATGTGCTTTAATTGCATTTTTACTATCGAAATCAATAGGATAAATGGATATGTAATTCGGTAAATCAATTCCACCCAACTCCCTAAGCATATCATCATAGGCATCTTCCATTGTCGCTGTCGTTGTATCATAAGTATCACCAGTCAATGGATTGATAGTAGGATTATTTTTTGCGAAATTGACAATTTGAGAATTCATATTTTGTTCTAGTAGTGTATTAAGAAGTGCTTTTGGATAAGCGATTCCAGAGCTGTATAGCATATTTTGTGTGTCAGATCTAGGTCGTAATATTGCACTAATGCTCACTTCAATGCCCTTTGAAGTATTGAAACTACCTTCAGGAATAGAATTTGGCATACTTGTATACATTGTAGTTCCATTCACAGATGATTGTGTATAATAAGTATCATTTGGCATTAAATAGAATTTTTTTCCAATTATATCATTGAAATTAATTGTATCATTTGTACTATCTAGACCTAAACTTTCTACAATTGTATCAGCAAGTTGGTTATATTCATCAACAAATAATACTAGTTGGTTATTGCTTGAAGGGTATTGTCCATATATTACTTCATATTGAGTAAGTATAAATTCTTGATTATCAAGTAATATTTGCCACTGAATGTCTCCATCAAAGGATGCAAGATTTGAATATGAATAATTGACTTGAATGTAATTATAATTATGAGTCTTTGTATGTTGCGTATAAACATTTAATAATTGTCCCGTTTCCATTACTATATCATAATATAAACTAGGGTCAAGTGTATTAATAGCTTTATCAATAAAATCTTGATTTATATCAGAACCAGTTGATAAACCTGCCAATTTATCAAGAACATCATTGACTATAATTTCTTCAATATTTGGGTATTTATCAAGGTCAGATTCATCAAATATTGACATGAGGCTCTCATAATCAAGCGTTGCACCACTAATAGTAAGTGGATAAGTAGATAACATATCGCTTTGAAGTTTGTTTATGTAATTATTGAAGCCATTAGACAATGCAAGCACTAAAGTTACCCCAATTATACCAATACTACTTGCTAAACTTACAAGTACTGTTCTACCTTTTTTGGACAAAAGATTTTTAAAACTTAATGATAGGGCAGTGAAGAATGACATTGAAGTTTTAGAAAAAGGTGAATTTTTACTCTTTTTTCTTTCCTTTTTGTTTTTGTTGTCTTTAATGTCAATAGAGCCATTTTGTTCTTTATCTTCATTACTTTGCTTTTGAATTACCTGTTTATCTTCTTTATTTGCAATAGAAGTGTCACTCACATAAGGGTTAGAATCTTCCACGACTTTCCCGTCTAGTAATTTTACTATTCTAGTGGAATATTTTTGTGCAAGTTCTGGGTTATGTGTGACCATAATGACTAATCTTTCTTTGGAAATTTCCTTGATTAGATCCATTATTTGAATAGAAGTAGCAGTATCCAATGCTCCCGTTGGCTCATCAGCGAGCAAAATTTCAGGGTTGTTTACAATGGCTCTAGCAATGGCCACTCTCTGCATCTGTCCACCGCTTAATTGATTGGGCATTTTATTAATGTGGTCTTTCAAACCTACTTTAGTAAGTGCATCAATGGCTCTCTGTTTCCTTTCGCTAGCACTGACACCTGATATAGTCAACGCCAATTCTACATTGTTAAGAACATTTAAGTGTGAGATGAGATTATAACTTTGAAATACAAAGCCAATTTTGTGATTTCTATAAGCATCCCAGTCTGCATCTTTAAATTCTTTAGTAGATACATTCTCAATTATCAAATCACCAGATGTATACTTGTCAAGTCCACCAATGATATTAAGTAGGGTAGTCTTACCACACCCAGACTGACCTAAAATACTGACAAACTCATTTTGTCTAAATTCTAGATTTATGCCTTTAAGGGCTTCAACTGTGTTATCCGCTACTTTATACTCTTTTTTGATTTCAACTAATTTTAACATTGTATCTCCTTAGGTTTTTAACAAAGTTTTATCAAATTCATTAAGTAAATCCATAAATAATACTATGTTTTCTTCGCCTACGCTGTCAACAAATTTTTGAAGATTATTATTCATTATTTCACAACGACCTTCAATGCTCTTTCTAAGGCTTTCTTCAAGTTGTAGATAATGATTTTTTTTGTTGTCAGCGGTGATATAACTTGAAATGTAACCCTTTTTTTCAAGTTTATTACAAAACTGTGTAACGGCTGCTTTAGTTATGTTCATTCTTTTGGCAATTTGGCTCTTATGAATAGGGGCTTTTATTCGCTCTGATTCATCTATAATATATAGAATCAGTGCTTCACTGTAGTTTAAATCTAGCCCCTTCCAAGTAGAAAACATATAATTTTTTAATAAATCTAATGTTTCTGTAAGTTTATTAAAAAGTCTTTCACTAATTAATGACATTTTTCCTCCTATAATGTAAACAACTTAACGATTAACTATTATATACTAAATTGAAAATGATGTCAATCAAATCAATAATATTGGTTAAAAGTGATTAAAATATTTATATATAAAATTTGATTGTTGTTATTAAAACTAAAGTAGGCTAGTGCTTTACGCCAAGACCACAGGTCAAGGGTGCTTGCGTAAGGCATTGGATACTGCTTGTGATAAAACAATAGAAAATAGGTGCGTACAAATAAGTCCACTGTGTACGCCAGTACCCACGCTATGGGGTGGGTGCGATGGCACATTGCTATGCTCGTTGTTGAGTATATAGACATAATTTAGTACTAAGTAGGCTAGAACACATACCAAGACCACAGGTGCAGGACAATGTCCTACCACTAGGGTTGTAGGGGATGTGAAATCCCCTAAAAATTACAGCTGGAGGCTGTAGGGGGATGAAAATCACCTACATATCAAAATTGAAATTACATCCCATCAGGATAGGAAACACCCTAATTACTTACAATAAATTGATCGAAACTCTTGTAAATAAATTAAAATTGTGTTATAATAAAATTACTAAAATGATGAAGCGTGTTGAAGGCGTTTCATTTTTTACTTAAAAAAGGGGAGATAATATGCAATATCCAAAGGAAAAGATTAGAAATGTAGCAATCATTGCCCATGTCGACCATGGTAAGACATCACTCGTCAATGAAATGCTAAAACAAGGTGGCGTATTCCGTCAAAACCAAGAAGTAGCGGATAGAGTTATGGACTCAAATGCACTTGAGCGTGAGAGAGGAATTACCATTTTAGCGAAAAATGCTTCCGTCCACTACAAAGACTACAAAATCAATGTCATAGACACGCCGGGACATAGCGATTTTGGTGGAGAAGTGGAACGCGTCTTAAAAATGGCAGACGGTGTTTTACTTGTCGTAGACGCATTTGAAGGCACTATGCCACAGACTCGCTTTGTGCTTGAAAAGGCATTGGCATTAAATTTGAGAATAATAATTGTTGTCAATAAAATTGACCGTCCAGATGCTAGAATTAGCGAAGTAGTGGATGAAGTTCTTGAATTATTAATTGACCTTAATGCTACCAATGACCAATTAAATAGCCCTATTGTATACGCATCCGCTCGTCTTGGCATTTCTAGCCTTGATGCTGATAAACAAGGCGAAGACTTGCGTCCACTTTTTGAAACAATAATTGATCATATATTGCCACCAAAAGGAGACGAAAATGCTCCATTCCAAATGCTTGTGTCAAGTACAGAGCATAACGATTTCTTAGGGAAACTAGCGGTTGGTAAAATAGAAAATGGTAAAGTTAAAGTTGGCGAAACCATAGCAGTGGACAACTTTTTTACGCCAGATAAAGTGCGTCGTAGTCGCGTGCAACAAATGTTTACTTATGATGGTCTTAAGAGAGTAGAAGCAGAAGAAGCATCATGCGGAGATATAGTTTGCATAGCAGGTGTTGAAAATGTTATGATTGGGGATACTCTTTGCGATGCGGAGAATCCAAGTGCATTGCAGTTCGTTAAAATTTCAGAACCAAGCGTAGAAATGACATTTATGGTCAACGATAGCCCATTTGCGGGTAAAGAAGGGAAATTTGTCACATCAAGGCATTTGAGAGATAGATTATATAAGGAAACAATCAAAGACCTTTCTTTGAGAGTGAGCGACACAGAAACAACCGAAGCGTTTAAAGTATGTGGTAGAGGTGAAATGCACTTATCTATTTTGATAGAAAATATGAGAAGAGAAGGTTATGAATTCCAAGTATCTATGCCAAAAGTATTGTATAAATTTGACGAAGATGGTAAGAAACTTGAACCTATAGATAGATTAGTAGTAGATGTTCCAGAAGACTCAGTCGGAGCAGTGATGGAAAAAATGGGACGCAGAAAAGGTGAACTTGTCGCAATGCACCCACAAGGCAGTCGTATGAGAGTAGAATTCTTAGTGCCATCACGCGGATTGTTCGGATACAAATCTGAATTTTTAACAGATACAAGAGGCGAAGGTGTAATGAGTTCAGTTTTTGATTCTTATCAACCATATCGTGGTGACATAGAACGCAGAAATTATGGTGCATTGATTGCATTTGAAGAAGGTGAATGTATAACATACGGACTTGCCAACGCACAAGAAAGAGGTGATTTATTTGTATGGCCGGGCGTAAAAGTTTACGCAGGAATGGTCGTTGGGCGTAACCCTAAAGGTGATGATATTGTAGTCAATGTATGTAAACGCAAAGCAATGAGCAATATGCGTTCTACATCAAGTGATGAAGCACTTCGCTTGACTCCAGCAATACATTTGAGCCTTGAACAAGCTTTGGAGTTTTTGGATGATGACGAACTTTTGGAAGTTACACCAGAGTCAATAAGAATTCGTAAGAAAGAACTTGACCATGGTAAACGCAAATCAGCAGCATATAGAAATTCTTTATAGAAATGACATTTTATTGAAGAATTTTGGAATTTGGTTAAATTGATTAGAGCAATAAAAACATTGCTCTTTTTATTTAAAAAAATAATTAATGAAATGGTATTTACAATAATTTGGTAACTTTGGTAACTGAACTTATAGTACTTGTTTTTTTGTGTCAGTTGTGTTATAATACGAAAAAGGTGATTTATGAAAGACCCTAAGAAAATGTATAATAAGAAGGCGGTCAAGTCTAGCCTTAAAAAATACATCATACTTTTAGTATGTTTTTTGCCTATTTTAATTTTGCTCAATTTTACATTGTTTGTAGAGATGTCTAGTGCTTTGATGATTTTTCTTGATGTTGTTCTTTGCTTATGTTTTGTCTTTGTCGCAGGAGCAATATGGAATACTATAAGTGAAAAGCGAAAAGAGAAAAGAGAAGAAGTGAGAAAACAAAGAGAACAAGAAGAAAAACGACAACAAGCACAAACAGTAAATAAAGTAAAAAATTTATCTACAAAGAAAAAAGGCAAGAGAAGAAATAGAAATAAAAATAAACAAGGCACTATTAGTAGTGAAAGCGTAAATGCTAATGAAATTAATGTAAAAACTGAATTAGAAAATAAATCTATTAGCGTAGAAAATGAAAAATCAATAGAAACCATTTCTCAAGAAAATTTGGAAACTCAAGAAGATTTAAAAGTTATTAATCAAGAAAATACAATACTAGAAGATAAAACGATAGAAAATAATAAAGCAGAAGAAAACAATAAAATAGTAGAAAATGGCAATAAAGAGGGTCAAAATTGACACTAAAGCCCACAAATAATGCAATATAACTAAAATTTTATACAAAGGAGTTAAATTATGCCTATAAGAGTAATGCCACATAGTGACGATGCAGAAATTAGTGTATTAGGTTGTATATTATTAAATAATAATGTTCAGCACGAAATATTTTCGCGTTTAAAACCAACAGATTTTTATGCGGATGTGCACCGCACTATATATGAAGAAATGTTAAATATATATAATGACAATAAACCTGTGGATTTTGTCACGCTTGTTGACTCATTAGAAAGGAAAGAAATATTAGACTCAGTTGGTGGCATTTCATATATCACAAAAGTAAATAATTCAATGCCAAGTGCAGCGAACTATATGCAATATGTCGAAATGGTTGAGAGAGATTCAATCTTAAGGCAAGTAATAGATGTCTGTCAAAGCATTGCAGAGAAATGTTATAATGAAACTGATGCAGAGAATGTTCTTCAGTACGCAGAGAAGTCAATTTATGACATATCTCAGCGAAAAAGTACTTCATCGCTTGTACATATCAAAGATGTATTACCAACCGTCGTAGACCGCTTTGATAAAATTGCTAGAGATAAAAACGCATTTTTAGGAATCAAAACAGGCTTTTACGCTTTGGACCGCTTGACCAATGGGCTACAAAATAGTGATTTGATTTTACTTGCAGCGCGTCCAAGTGTTGGTAAGACCGCATTTGCTATGAATATAATACAACATGTGGCTAGTGTCGAGAAGAAAAAGTGTGCAGTCTTTTCATTGGAAATGGGCAAGGAACAACTTGCACAGAGAAGTTTGTGTTCACTTGCAAAAGTTAGTATGGCTAAAGCAATGAAGGGCGAAATGACTTCAGGCGAATGGAAAGCTATTTGGGCGGCAAAAAATTTGCTCCAAGAGAGTGATATATATGTCGACGATTCGTCTATGAATACGCCAATGGATATATTAGGAAAGTGTCGAAGACTAAAACGCGAGAAAGGCCTTGATTTAGTTATGGTCGACTACTTGCAGTTGATGAATAGCGGTAATTCTAAAGAAAGTAGACAAAATGAAGTCAGCGAAATGTCAAGACTTTTGAAAGTTATGGCAAGGGAACTCAATATCCCTGTATTGGTGCTTTCTCAGTTGTCGCGTGCAGTCGAGAAGCGTCCTGACCATAGGCCAATGTTGTCGGACTTGCGTGAAAGTGGTGCGATTGAGCAGGATGCCGATATAGTAATGTTTTTACATAAGCCATTTATGTATGCAGATACTCAAGTGTCAGAAGCAGAGAAGACTATAGCCGAACTCATAGTCGCTAAGCACAGAAATGGTGCATTAGACAATATTAAACTAAAGTGGGTTGGCGAAAATGCTACATTTAGAAATATGGACAAAGACAGTGATATGGCAGAGCTAGAACGCTCAATGCCAGCATCTTATGACCAGTCAAATGTAAACGCTAATAATGATGCTTTCTTTGCGGAAAGCGCTTCAAGTTCGCTTGACGAATATCAAGATGCACCGCTAGACATAGAGAATGTAGATGCTCCAGATGAAATTGTTCCTATCACAGATACATCTTTAAGTGACATATTTTAAATTTTATCAATGATTATGTTTGATTTTTTCAGTCTGTTGACAAATTACAATTATTCTCATAACAATAGCAGAAAGAAATATTTGCTATGTTTTGGGGTGCGATTGAGTTATTACTATGGTTTATCTAGTCATAACTTAGTACTTAAAAATATAATTAGTGCTTGTCAAAGCAGGTAGGATACTCCACCATGGCATGTCTTTAGTTGATAACCGAAACAAAACTTAGTACTTAATATACGCTTGGTGCTAGTCAAAGCACTAAAACTTGCGTACGATAGTGGTCACCACTTGGGAAGAATTTATCAAACATGTATTAATACAAACCTACTGAGACCACGCCACGGGGTGGCATCACCCCTAAGATTTTACAAAAATTTGGTATAATAAAATTATGAAAATAGTGACATACAATTTAAATGGCATAAGAAGTGCTTCAAAAAAGGGTTTAATTGATTTTATAAATCGTGAAAAAGCCGATATATATTGTTTTCAAGAAACGCGCGCTACAAAAGAACAAATAGAACAAGAACTAGAGAGTGTGCAAGGCTATAATTTGATAATTAATGAAAGCGAACGAAAGGGTTATAGTGGGACGGCGGTTCTTACTAAAATAGTACCCAATGAAGTGAGTACACAATTAAAATATGTCAATTTTGATAATGAAGGCAGATTGCAAGTCCTAGATTTTAATAAGTTTACATTAATTAATCTTTATACTCCTAATGGCAATTCTAGACTTGAATATAAGTTAAATTTTATTAAATTGCTCATAAATGATATAGATTTGTTAATTGCAGACGGAAAAGAAATAATATTTTGTACTGATTTCAATATTTCTCATAGTGAACTTGACTTATCGAACCCTAAAGAATGTGCTAGCATTTCTGGATTTTTGCCAGAGGAAAGAAAATTATTTGAAGACCTATTAGATATAGGC
>CALWAB010000051.1 GCA_944372745.1 uncultured Clostridia bacterium
GCGAAATATCAAAAATAAACCATTACATACACTAAATGCGTTGGCGAGTGCGTCTAAATACCAATACTCCGACATTCCTTCAAAAATACCACCAATATATGTAAAGAGTATAGCCGTCAAGACAGACGCCAATAATACGCCCAAGAAAATCAATAAATCTCGTGCATAATTTACCTTTTTGACAACAGTCAAAGTCTTATTTTCGCTGTCTGTTTGCTTCCCCCACAAATAGAAACTTATCCACAAAATAGGCATCCAGAATATCAATTCAAATAATGCACTGATATAAAAGCCATTTGCTATATAGACTATCGTTTGTGTAATATCATACAAGAAGAAAGATACTACAAACGCCCATTTAGATTGCTTACTTAGGAGCAATTCACACGAACAACCGCCTATTATGACTATAATTTCCACCACCCTCAACCAACTCGGTTGACTTGGGTCTTCCGGAAAGAAAATTCCTAAGAGTATACCAATAGTACAAATACTTATGAGCCAAATTTTTTCATAAGTAGAATAATATTTCCACAATTTTACAAAAGATTTACCGATATTAACAAAAAAATGCTTTATCTTAGAAAGCCAATTATTTTCTTTCGTTGTATTTTCCATTTTAACACCTAGTAACGCCTATTATAGCAAAAGCACATATATAGTGTCAACCCCTTTATAATATATTATATAATTTACTTGCTATAAATTAGCAATTTAATAGAATTATTGTTCATATTTTTTATTGGTGTTGCATTTGAGTTGACAATATTCTATTTTTGTTAAATTTAAAAATTCTTTTGTATAATTATCGTCTAATTAATAACCCTGCTTGCCTTCTGTGTCATATATAATAATTTTATAATTATTTTTAGTGCTATATAGAAGTGAGTTTTCTATTTTTCCTGTAAAAAACAAAATAAACAAAAATATAAAGAAATAATACATTATACTAGATAGATAATTATTCTGCCAATATTTTGTGTGCAGTTGTATTGTAGTTCACATATCAATTCTATAATATCGTGGGAGTACAACAAAAAGAGCAAATATTTTATAGTATAAAAAAGACACATATTGACATTTAATGTCTATGTGCCTTTATACTTTATTTGATATTAATTTGAAAATGCTGAAGATAGTACGGAATTTGCAAAATAATTGTGATTGTTTTCTGTGCCAAATTGGTATACATTGTAAATGTCGCCTTCAATGTATTCAATGGACACGATTTCTTTATCGAATAATTTACTGATAGAGAAGAGTTTGTCACCTTCTTGCAGTTCGCCAACTATTCCAAAATCTTTACCATACGACAATTCACCTCTTTCTTTGTCATAGCATTCCCAACCCAATTCTGCAAATAATGGGTGGTCAATAGTCACTTTCACATTTGTGCCGTCAGCGAATTTAATATTTATGAGTTCTTCTCTCTCCACTTTGACAAACCTTGTAACAGTGTCTATTTCAATCTCGCCTGTATCAAAATTGTATGATAATATCTTATCGCCGGTTTGAATCTCGTCAGCACGCTTAGTTGTCCCGTCAGCTAGCGTAATTAGTGTATCTTCATATACACAACAAGCGAGACCATCATACCAAATTATCACAGGAGCTTCAGGCATTGTGAAAAGTATGTGAAAATCGCCTCCACATTCGTATTCTTCCAACATAGTAAAATCTATACTTCCGTATACATTATTTATTGTCGGCGAAAAAGTCCCCCCAGTATTATAAACACACATTTCTATTGGCCTTCCTGCTTGGACATAATCGCCACTATTTATCGGTTCTTTTGTGTCATAATAGTTAATAACTGCATTTATACCAGATCGTACCGTTAATTCATACTCTTGCCCTACCATAGTGGCAGTAAAACTTGCATACACATTTCTATTGGCTATTACATTTGTAAGGTCATCTTTTGTTGTACCGCCTTGCGTTGTCACCCAACCAGAGAATGTATATGTATAGTCATCATCTGGTCTAGTAGGCGTCGTACCACTGAATGTAGCATCACTACCATATTCCACAGTGCTTGTAGAAAGGAAATCGCCATTATAGTTATAGAATGTCACAGTGTATTTATTAATTGCTTGTGAGAAATTGGCTGTAATTACAGTATCCGCTGTCACAGTCCCGCTATTTGATGACCAACTAACAAATTCATAAGTATACTTATCATCACGTGGCAATGGTTCAGCTGTGATTGTTTCCAGTATTTCACCATCATACATAAATGTTATTGAGTTACCACTCGCTAAATATGTAGCCCCATAAGGTATAGTAATAGACGAATTAGAAAGTTCTCCAAAATTATCATTAATGGTGAAATTTACGCTATAATTATACAACGCCATAGAATAATTGCCTGTCATTCTCGCAGTGGCTGGTGCTGAACCACTTGCTTGTACTGTGGCTACAATCTCATAACTTTGACTTTGTACTTGGATGCTTGGGTATATTGCACTCAATATTTTGTCTAATACCACATAGTCACCTGACAAGACTTCAGTATTGGCTTGGAATTCTATAGTATCATTTGTATTTGATACCATATTTAATGCCACTCCATTTTGAGTAGATAATATAGTGTTATCATATACAATTGTGTTATTGCTAAATATCACTTTAATTGACAATGTAGCGTCATCTAATACATTTAATCTCAAAACATCGGTATCATTTGTTATTTGAGCACCTGCTGTAGTGCCTAAATATGTATAATGCTCTTGTCCCACTTGGAAGTTTAAATTCATTGTCATTACAGGCGAATTTGTCATAGCAAATGTGACTGAACCTGTCACTCCCTTTGAATCTTTAAGTGCGGACAATGAAATCCCTACAAATACTGCACAAATCACTAAAAAGGCTATGTGCAGACTTAATATTATTTTTGTCGCCTTATTTAGCCTTGTTTTATTCATATTACATTACTCCCTTTGTGAGAGTACGCAATATTTCATTATTAATCATTTGTAAATTGCTTATCATACATAATACTCCTATGAATATGCACTTTAAGCAAGCAATATTTATATCAGTAATTTGTGCATTAATTTTATAATTGTGTTTTATCGTTTGAAAATTTTGTATATAATTAAAATGTTCTAACCTTTTAAAGTAATTGCCATTATCCGTAGTATAAGCAGTAC
>CALWAB010000052.1 GCA_944372745.1 uncultured Clostridia bacterium
ACTTGTGACATTAAATAAAATGTATGATAAAAGTTTGTATATAAATTATGTGCAATTATTTTATCCATTTTTGGATGATATTATTACAAGTAGAATTTTTGTGACAGGTGGTGGACAAGATGAACAACTTGCTAGATTAATTACAACAGATAAGCTTATGAAAGCCAATGGTATTCCACGCAGTTTTGAAGAACTCAATTTAAAACCTATGGATATTATAAAGGCATTTCCAGACTTGCCACAAAATCAAATAGGGGGTATGCTGGAGTATGCACTTTTAGTGGCTACACAGATGCGAAATAACGATAAGGAATTTTTACTAAATGAACTAGCAAAGGTAATAAAAGGGGGTCAACCGAATAATGATAAGTAATTTATGTGTGAGTGCATCTATAGTTGAATGGGGAATACTCATAGGGGTAGTCGTTGGTATAATACTATTGCTTGTATTAATATTTAGAAAGCGTGGTGGAAATGGTGGCGGAATAGACATAGACGAAGCACAGAGAATCAGTGATAGGCAGTTTGCACAAATAAAAATTATAACAGATAGTTTAGAAAGGCGTGCGGAAGACTTGCCCAAAATTATTGACGCCAATAACGACAATTTGTTAAAACAAATAAATGACTTAAGGCGTGAAAACAATGAAAACTTAAGACATTTTCAAACCGACCAAATGCAAAGTATACAGAGAGTAGAAAACCGTTTGATAGTATTGTTAAATAATACCGAACAGCGTATGCAAAACCTTGACCAAGGTGTGCGTGAAAGTTTGAGCAAAATAAACAACGATAACAATGAAAAACTAGACAAAATGCGTGAAACAGTGGACGAAAAACTCAATGCGTCACTAGAAAAACGCTTGAATGACAGTTTCGCTATCATATCCGATAGGCTAGAGAAAGTGCATAAAGGACTTGGAGAAATGCAGAGCCTAGCCACAGGTGTCGAAGACTTGAAGCACACGCTTAGCAATATCAAAGTGCGTGGCGTATGGGGTGAAGTGCAACTTGGCAATATCTTAGAACAAATGCTCGCAAGTTCTCAGTACGCTAGCCAAGTGCAGATAAAAGCTGGTACAAGGGAAGCCGTGGACTTTGTCGTCAAATTGCCGGGGAAAAATGACAATGAATTGGTGCTTTTGCCTATTGATGCCAAGTTCCCGTTAGAAGATTATCAACGCCTAGTCGAAGTAAGTGAAACAGGAAATAAAGAAGAAGTGGATAAGGCACAAAAAGCACTTGAAAAACGCATTAAGGAAGAAGCTAAGAAAATCAATGAGAAATACATTGCACCACCTATCACAACTGATTTTGCAGTTATGTACTTAGCATTAGAAGGACTGTACGCAGAAGTCGTCAAAAATGCAGGCTTGCTTGAGCAATTACAAAATGATTATCATATAATTGTGTGTGGACCAACTACTTTGTCAGCACTTATTAATAGTTTGCAAATGGGCTTTAAGAGTGTGGCTATTGAGAAAAGGTCAAGTGAAGTGTGGGCATTGCTTTCTACCTTTAAAACAGAATTTGTCAAATTTGTAGAATTACTCGCAAAAACACAAAAGAAACTTGACGAAGCGTCTACAACCATTGAAGATGCGACAAAGAAATCTAAAAAGATTCAAAAGAAACTCGACACAGTTACCGTCATAGACGGTACACCAATAGTGGAAATAGAGCAAACAAGCCTATTTGACGCAGACGAAGAAAGCGAAGATTAATAGTGAAATAAGGTCTTTATTAATAATGGGAGTGATGCCGTCCCTTGGTTTGTGAATAGGGGATGAAATCCCCTAGAAATTCCATTTGATTACAAATAAAAGAGTGCTTTGATAACACTCTTTTGTTTTAAGATTTTGTCTTTATATTTTGGTATTTTATTAAGGTTTTATATTTTTTATTTTTCACATACTTTTATTTAATATGAACCGAGTATCATTGGCGAGCCTATAGTGATTGTGTTGCCGACTTTTGCTATTTGTAAATTGATTGTATTTCCGTCTATATTTATATTATTTTGAAATTTGGGAGAATAGGCTAGATAAGTTTTTATATTCTTATCCACATTTTCACACTTCAAAACCACAGCATCCACATTGTCTAAAAATTCGTTGATGTCATTGGAATTGCCTTCAAAACAAAAACTAATTCCAGCGATATTGTGTAATTGTTTAGCCAAGCTTTTTGCTACATTACTTTTGCATTCAAGAATTGCTCCAATACCAATGTCTGTTTGCGTTACGAAATTAGGCACATAGTTTTGTGTGGTCGTTGTGTAAAAAGACACTGTGCTTCCATCTTTTATGTAGGACACAAACGAGTAATTGTAGCGTGGAATGAGAAGTACTAAACTCACAAGTAGCACTATCATTGCTATGAATAAATATTTCTTTTTTGCAGTCATAATTTAATGATAACCAAATTTTTAATATTTTATACTCAAAATTATTACCAATAATTAATGTTTTATTAATTTAATTAGAGAAAAAAAATTTAAAAAAGTGTAATGAATTAACAATAAAAATAGCCTACTAAATTATATGAAAGCATAGGTTATATTAAAAATTAAATTAAGATAAATTTTTTATGCGGGAACATATATTATAACTTATTTTTATTTATCTCTTCTAGGACAAAATATGCAGAAATACTTATAATACTTGACAAAAAGGTGGTTTGTCTGTTATATTACACAAAGGAGAGAATAGAATGTTTAATGTAGAGGGTTCAAGGCAAATTCTTGAAGAATTGTGTAAGCAATTTGGAGATAGGTTACAATCATTGAAAGATTTGTATTCCAAAGTGAATTCTGCTCTTGCTGGTAGAATTTATAATGAGAAAACTAAGATTGATAAAAAAATAAATAAATATTTAGAAAAAACAAAAAAATATTGTCAAAAACAAAACAAAAAATTTGGTGATAAACAAATGGAATTATTAAATTCCAATCATTTAGATAAGTTAGAAAAAGATATTTTGGAGAGTTCAAAATTATTAAATGAAAAAGATGATACATTTTTATACAATGTGGAAGTTACAGTGACTGAAGCGGTTCAAAATGATGCTATTGATGAATTGTCTTTTTGCGTTAACTTTTTACAAATATGGATTGATGCGACTGAATTTATGTATTTAATATTTTATAAACAATTAGCATTTATTAATAGTGTATTTAACGATTCTCAAAGTGAAATTAAGGAGTAAAAATGAAATTAAGTGTGCTTGGCTGTGGCCGTTGGGGGACATTTTTAGCGTGGTATTTAGCGGGACTTCACGATGTGACATTGTGGGGCAGAGAAGATTCCCAGCATTTAAAAACGCTTATGGAAACAGGTAAAAATGAATATTTGACACTAAAGGA
>CALWAB010000053.1 GCA_944372745.1 uncultured Clostridia bacterium
GTCAATAATTCATAACAATAGGTGAATTATGCTAAATAGAAGCAACAATATGACTATACAGCAAATTAAGGAAGAAATAGAGAAACTTAAGGGCAAGAGAATCAATATGTCAGTCAATCAAGGACGAAAAAAATATGTCAATTTTGAAGGAGTAATACAAGACACATATACTTCAATATTTGTTGTTAGGCTACTTGAAAGTACAAAGGGTATGGCTACTCAACTCAATGAAACAAAAAAAAGGCAGAAACTAAGTAATATAGCAATGACCCAGAAAGAGCCAGTAGATAATGAAGTAAAATATGACTGTCCGCCTATAATTGAAATTCCAAATAATAACAATGTGGATTTAAGAACATACAGTTATATAGACATACTTTGTGGAAATGTGGATATTGAGGGTTTTATGTCATAGTTTGTTAAATTTTCGCCGTTTTACACATTTATTCAAATTACTTATTTTTAATTGTTATACCTAGAGATTTTTTTTTTTTTTTTTTAGAGAATTACAGTGCTTTGTGCCTGTATTTTTGTTGGTTATACTAAGGTACTAACTATTAAATAGGCAAATGGTTAGTGTCATTACATTATAAATATTTGTCATAATTGCAAAACAAATTGAATAAAGTATTATAAGTGCGGAGGAAGCAATATGGCAAATAAACCAAATATTAATACAATAGATACTCTTAGCGGTATGAATGTAATAAAAAAACAAAAACAAATTGAATGTTCTACTTTAGCAAGCAATTCTAAGACGGTATTGTCTGTATCAGCAGTACCAGTGCTTGAGAAATGTGAACGCGAAGGCAAATTTATAAAAATAGAAGGTGTAGCTTACATAAAAATACTATATGAAGACAATGACGGCAATAATTGCGTGATTGACAATAAATGTAATTTTGCTGAAATTGTGGATGCAGGGGACAATGCTGGAGAATTTTCTTGTTTAGGAGATGTTACGCTATCGGACTTAGAGTTTTCATTGTCTAATGCTGATGAAATTAAACTTTCTGCAGTGCTGAACTTTGAAATATGCGTTTTTAAAGAATCGCAAGCCAATTATGTCGAATGTAATAGTGATGATTTTTGTATTTTGCCCAATGAAGTACATATATCTACATGTATCAAAAGTGGCACAGAAGATTTTGCCCAAAGTTATGAAGTGGACTTGGGTAAAAATGTAGCACGCGTATTAGATTGTTATGCTACACTATCTCAAAAAGGTATTCAAGTAGAAAATGGTTCAATGATAATTGATATGAGCATTTGCAATACGATAGTGTATGAACAAGCCGATGAAAACAACACTATATGTAATCACGCTTGCAATTATGATTTTAAGCAAACCATAAATATTGAAGGCTGTCATCCTGATTGTCAAGCACTTGCAAAAGTGCACTTGTTGAGTGATAGGCTTCAAGTGGTGTGCGAAGATGTCGAAGGTAGTATGTTAGCACATATAGATTATCCAATGCTTGTTCAATACATTGTTTTGCAGAGCATAGGTGTGCAGAGTGTATTAGATGCATATAGCACAACGAATGAAATATCACTCACAAGAGCCGAGCAGGGAGCATTTCAAGTCGTGGGTGATGTTGTTAGCAATGAAAAAATAGATACCAATGTGACTTTAGAAGATGAAAATAAAACTATTGAAAAAGTATATTCATACACGCTCAATTCTATTGATTTGACGAAATTATTAGTAGATAACGATTGTGTGATTGTTGAGGGCGTGGCATATTGTAATATCATATATCAAAGTTTTGACAGAGAAACAGAACTTAAAAATAATGCGTCAATAGTGGCAGAAATACCATTTTCTACTCGTGTATCTATGGCTAATCTAAATGAGAATGACATTTTGCTAGCTAAAGCGTATGCAGTATCCACAGATGTACGCATTAAGCGTTCTCAAGAACTTGACATAATTGCAGAAATAAGACTACATATAGTGGTACTTAGAAATGTAAATGTGGAGTTGATTTGTGATGTAGAGATAGGCGATATAAAGACGGTCAATAGCAGTGCATTAAATGTGTATGTGGTGCAACCTAGTATGACTTATTGGGATATTGCTAAGCAACTTTCGGTCAATGTGGATGAATTGCAGAAACAAAATCAAGATGTCAGCTTGCCAAGTACTAATATTGAAAGAGTAGTGTTTTATAAACAATTAATATAGAATGAAGCCTTATGTAATCATAAGGCTTTAGGCTGTAGACAAATAAATTTTCTAGGTGATTTCCCATCCCCTAGAACCCTAGTGGCAGGACAGCGTCCTGCACCTGTGGTCTTAGGGAGTGACACTAGCCAACTTTAGTACTAAAACTTAAAAAATATATATACTTAGTGTGTGAAACACACTAAGTATATTATTTAAGTATTAAGTTTTGACTATGTACTTACCAAAGACCACGCTAGGGTGGGGCATCCCACCTGCTTTTTTCTACCGCTTTGAGTTTAATTCAATTTTATTGATTTTTCTATTTGTAGTTTGTCTACACCCTGAGCCTTATGTAACCATAAGGCTTTTATAATTTTTATAATGAATTTTAATATGTTTATTTTATTAATTCTAAAACTACAAATCTGGCAAGCAATATACCTGCTACCGCTGGCACAAAAGCATTGCTTGAAATTATGTTTGAATTTGTTTGAATAGGAGTTTCAGTGGAAAATAGACAATGTACATTTTCTATATGAAGTTCTTTAAGACGCTTTCTCATAATTTTAGCAAGGGGGCAAGTGTGGGTATTATTTATGTCATCAATTTTTAATTTTAATGGGTCAAATTTATTGCCTGTCCCCATACAACTAATTATAGGAATGTTGTTTATTTTTGCAAACTTTATTAGCTCAATTTTAGCATTTATATCATCAATTGCGTCTATTATATAGTCAAAATTTGTGCCTATAGTGTCATTATTTTGTGGATAATCTATTTTAAAAGGGTAGACAAAAAGATTGGGATTTATATCAAGTAGCCTATCTTTGCATATTTGTACTTTATCTTTATTTAGTGTGCTGTGCAATGCAAGAATTTGTCTATTAATGTTGGTTGCTTCTATTATATCTTTGTCAACAATAGTGAGTTTGCCTACGCCACTGCGGGCAAGGGTTTCAGCACAATATCCACCCACGCCTCCAAGACCGAATAGGGCTATTTGTGCATTTTGTAATTTTTGTAGATTTTCTTTGCCTATCTGCATTTCTAATCGATTTAAAAAATCAGTCATAAAAATATCCTTTCAATTTATCATTAAATTCTAATTTAAAAACGGATGCATCTAGACACATTTAAATATTAGCACTTCGGTTGAGATTAAAAAGGCTAATGGCATTTTGTGTTGTGACATCTTGTACCTTTTCTATGTCTATATGTTTTATTTCCGCTATTTTTTCTGCTACATAATGTATGTTATTGGGTGTGTTTACGCCTTTGCGAGCAAATATGGCTGGTAGCATAGAAGGCGAATCTGTTTCTAAGAGTATATTGTTTAAGGGAACATAATCAACAATTTTACGAAGATTAACATTGCCTTTGTATGTGATATTGCAAGCAAAAGAAATGTAGTAGCCGTTGTCAAGTGCTTTTTTGGCGTCTTGTAATGAGCCAGAGAAGCAGTGCATAGCCACTTTATAATTTTTATTTTTTGTCATATCAAAAAAAGTTGTAAAAGCGTTATTGCCTAACAAATGCAAGGAAATTGGTAAATCAAAAACTTTTGCTATTTCTAATTGTTTGCCGAAGGCTTCTATTTGTTTTTCAAAATTGTTAAAGCGAGTATCAAGCCCAATTTCTCCAATAGCCACCAATTTATCTATGTGATTTATTATAAAGTTTTCAATATTTTTTGAAAATTCGTCTGCATATTGTGGATGAATGCCTAAACAACAAAAATATTTGTCATATTCACAAAAAGTTAAAGCCTTTTGTAAATTATCTTTGTTATATGAAGGCACTATGACAGCCTGAATATTTTTATCTAAGATAAAAGGCTTGTCTATTTTTTCATCAAATATATGTGCGTGAGTGTCTATATACATAAATAACCTTTGTTTAGTATAACATATTTTTTGAAGTTAGAAAAGTGATATTGACATTATGAAGAAAAATAGTTATAATAATATACGAGAGGAGAGATTATGCCAGCATATTTAAAAAGTTCCAAATCAGTGCATAAGCACGCCAATTTGTATAGGGAAGGTACGAATAAAGAAACTTTTGTTAATTTTAGCGGTAAACCCACCCATGTAAGTTTGCTTATCAATAGATTGAGTGATAAAGAAAAACGCGGATTAAAAATGAAAAATTTTAGCATAAAAGATTTTAGATTCGCTACATCACCAGATTTGTCTTTATATAATTTGAGTAAATTGGGATTTGAACAACATTTTAATTTTGTATTTAGCGAAGAAGATTTAGAAGAAATGCTAAATACTCCTAAAGTCATTGTGACAGACAACTATTTTAAGGCAACTGATATACAAGAAAATGAATATTTTATTCATAGATTATATATGATTGCCCCAAATTTAAAAGACAAAGAATTACCCTTAATTTATAGACTTTCAATACAGACTTGCCCTGCCAAACACACATATTCTGTATCAATGCAAGCAGTAGTGGGTGGTTGTCGTGATGGGGCTGTGAACTTAATTCGAGTAGATTCTCCACATGAAATTATAGGGCAAATGGAAGATGATTATATAGATAAACCGCATATTCACATTGCTGAGAGCAATACGCCTAATCGCCGTTTTGAACATTTACCTAAATATTTTGAGGAGGCGGAGAATGTTAAAACTCTTCAAGATGCAGTACAATTATTAATGGACAAAAGCGGAATAGGATATTATTCTATGGGTTCTAGCGAAATGAAAGTGGTTAGACTTGCTGAAATTTTTGCAAAAGACAAAGCACATAAAATCGCAGAACCTGTCAATGCTGAAATATTACTTGCAGAATTATCAAAAGTAAAGCCTGATAATTTAGAACTTAGAGAATTTATACGAAATAAACGCGAAGTAACAATAGGCGATTTGGATTTAATATAAAGGCAGGTAAGTTATGGCTACGAGAGATTTTAAATATTTTAATGAGATGGCGAAAAAAATCCCCAATAGTCAAGTACTTGTAAAATTAGTGCAATTTTATGATTTTGCTTGGCAAAAAGATTTGATGGAAAATTTATTTAGTATGAATTATGAGAGAAGCCATTTCTATAATATTATAAGTGACAAACTAGTGGAATACAAAGAATATCCAATGGAAATTCATAAAATTTTATTGGATAATTTATCTGGTAAAAATATAGCAGATATTTCTAAATCTGCAAATTTATCTCAAGAGATTGTCGAAGAATACCAAGATAAATTTCTCAAAAGTAAGAATATTATGGATTGCATTGATTTTACTCAGGTAATTGGTGCGGATATAGATAAAATAGAACAAAAAGTTCTAAAATCGACAAATGCGGATGCCTATATTTATTTTATTCAGGTTTCGCCTAAAGTACATAAATCTTTATTTGAGATGAGAATAAT
Organism: uncultured Clostridia bacterium; assembly: GCA_944372745.1. Taxonomy (GTDB): domain Bacteria; phylum Bacillota; class Clostridia; order Christensenellales; family UBA1242; genus CAKVOD01. Next base: position 5,554 of record CALWAB010000053.1, read on the forward strand.
TGAACTGATTTCAAAAGCTAGAGGAAATGCGAAACTAGTTGCACAAAGGCAAAAGGCTTATAAAATCATAAAAGCATTTGCCGATGAAAAAGAGAAAGAATTATAAATATAGTAAATATTATGCGTTAACACACTAAGAAACACCCTTTAGTCCTTAGTGCTAAAGTTAAAAAATACTAAGACTGAAATGAAAGTGGCTTGTGCGTGAAATTAGTCTTGGCGAGTACTTAGTGATAACATAGATATAAAAAAATATTTAGTGCAAGATAATGCACTAAATATTTTTTGTTTTTAGTACTAAGCGGGGCTGTACTATACCCTAGTCCACAGATGCAGTTGACTTGCGTATGGTGGCAGTGGTCCCCGTTTGGATAAGGCACTTAGTTACATTAAAAGTATTTCTAATGACCACGGCGGTCTGCAATCACATCTATGAAATAAGGTGGGTGTAATGGCACGCACCCTTGGACATTGGTTGAGTACCTAGTCATAATTTAGTACTTGAATGATAAAGAAAAACTAATTTTTGTAATTAATTTTGATTAAAATTGTTTGAATTTGTTGCACTTGTGGTAGTTGAAGTATTTTGTTGATTTTTGATTGTATCAATTTGTTTTTGAAGCAAATCGAAGTTCTTTTTTAATCTTTTTTCAAGTTCATTAATTGTATCAAAAAGTTGTTCATACATTTGATATAAATTATTCATAGTGTTGTGTCCTTTGGCGAGTATCCACAATTATATTATATCACATATTGTCAAGTTTATATTTTACATTTGTTGCAAAAACTAATTTAATGTGATATACTTAAAACAAGGAGAGTAGGTTATGAATGGAGCTAACAAGGAGAAAGTTCTTGAGAAGGAAATGACACTTGAAAAAACCGCCATTGCACAAAATGAGAAGAAATCACAAAATGAGCCTACATACAAATATAGGCGTGAAGACTGTGAAGAAGGTTTTTTGACCGACCCAGATGAAATAGCGGAATTTATGCGTCACCAGCAGATTGATATATATCAAAATGCAATGCTAGGTGATTATGCGGTAGACGGCGAATATGTATTGCCAGATGAGATAGCGGACGAACTTTTGCACTCATACAAAGTGATTACTAATAATTATGAGAATTTCATATTCGCACAAACTATTCGACCAATAGGCGAATATGGCGTGGCTAAATTTTTTATTACCGTATCTCAAGTGGAAGACGGATTGCTCGCTACACTAACAGTGGTAGAACCTGTTCATAAAATGAACAAACTTATAACAAACGCTCAATCGGCACAAATAGCGTCATATATAGATAAGGGTGGAGAAAGCTTTTATTATGGAATGAAAAAAGAATTTAATATAGTAGATGACGATTTTGTAGTGCCAAGTGATGCAGACAAATTTATGTATTCATTGCGTAGAAAACAGCAACGCTCTGCAGTGTGGAAACGCTCTCTTGACGACATTGAAAAAACAGAAAAAGAAATATTTGAGAAGCGTATTAAAGTGCTAGAGAAAGCGGATAATGATTATTCAAAAGAAGTGCTCAGCAAATTTAATACAGAATTTAAGAAGAAAGAACCATTTTTTAAGAAAGCTCCAAATTATAATACTTGTATGAATCAACTGCTTGACGAATGTATGAATACATTGGCAGGGCGCTTCCCACAACAGCAAATAGAAGTAGCTAGAAAAATAAAAGATGCAATAAAAGCACCAGTAGAAATACAAAAGAAAGCAATAGAAATTGCGAAAGTCGAAACCACGCGACAGAAAGAGAAAGAAAGACCAGCCCCTAAAGTAATTGAAGAGAAAAAAGAAAGGGAAAGACCAGCCCCAGTACCAGAGAAAAAGAAAGAAGAAGAGAAGATAGGCAATTTAACTACGCCTAAATCTTTAGAAAATATTGCTAAAGCCAATGAACATCAATTAAGTGAAAATAATCGTACAGCTTCTGAAGAAGAAACCGAATCAAAATTTAGTCGTGAATTTAAGAATTTGTCAAATCAAAAAAATAGAACCAATGAAAATGATGGATTAGAATTGTAGAAAAATAGACGAATTGTAATTAATGGGTACCTAAACACATTTAGTACTTAATAATTATAATTTCGCGAAAGCACAAAGGGGTGATGGCACACTGTTAAGTTCTAGTTTGAGTACTTAGCACAATTTAGTACTTATATAATATACTTAGTGCTTTGCAAAGCACTAAGAAATATATTTTTAAATTTTAAGTAATAAAGTAGGCTATGGCACTCTCTAAGACCACAGGTCAAGTCGACTTGAGTACGGCAGTGGTCATTGGTGAGTACTTAGGCACAACTTAGTACAAATAATATCTTTAGTTCGTGATAACGCACTAAAGAATATTTATTTATGTTCTTAGTACTAATGCTGGCTAGTATCACCTACTAAGACCACAGGTCAAGGACGCCTGTCCTTGTCTGGGGGTTGTAGGGGGATGAAATCCACCTCACATTCTAAAAGTGATGGGATATCCCCTAGAAAGAGGTGAAAGGGAACGGGTAGTTCCTTTCATATTAAGTGGATAGATATCAAAAAAGCAAGGAAATTCCTTGCTTTTTATTTGTATTTTACTTGGCATAAAATTATTGACTTGCAAAATTACGGTATTACATATTGTCTTTTTCAATCACATTATGATTTGTTGTGGTAGTTTTCACTGCTTGTAAGTCTTGAATTTCTTTGTTCAAGAAATTTTCATCGCAGAGTTCTGCGTTTATTAAGATTTGTCTTACAGATTCCAAATGTTGTTGTAATTTTTGTTTAAATTGATTATTTACGCCTTTGATTTGTGAAAAGAGTACTTCTGACTTTGCTTCAAATTCTTTAGCACCTAATTGTTGTAATTTCATACACATTGTGTGGTATTCTTCAAGTGCTTTTTCACCATTGTTTTTTATATAATCCTCATAATTTGAACTATTGAATACGCTTTCAGCAATGGTTGCAGTACTCATAGCAGTTATTTGATTGATAGGCTTCTCTGTATTCAAAGATACTAAATGCAATCTATTTTTTTTGTAATTTATTAATGATATTGGATGTTTTGTTGTATCTAAATGCCTAATCATATTGATAGAATCATCATTGAAATTAACTGATTCAACAGTATATCCTGCCATAGCATAATATTTAATCTCATTAAGAACATTTGAATTATTAGATTTTATATTGTTAAGATTTGTCATAATCTTTCACCCCATTCAATATTTAACTATGCATATTGTAGCACAAATTGAAGTATTTGTCCATATCTTTTTTAAAATTTCTATAAGATTTTTATAAAGTTAAAAAATCAATGTATTGTTTTTATTTTTTTTCACACAATAACATTAATACAAAAGGAATTAAGTTGTGGAAAAGAAAGATTGTAAATTTATTGAAAAAGAAATGAAAAAAGTATTTCACGAATCGTCAGATTTTAAAGTAAGAAAGTTTGTATCCTACCACAAAATAGACACATTGTTGTTCTTTTTTGATAACATAGTGAATGTTTTGCGTATAGATAGAGAAATAATTGAACCACTCACACAAAGTGAAATAACAAAAAATGCTGATGTAATAAATTTCGCTTTGAGTGACACTATCATAGTAGGGCAGGGCGAAGTCGTGGAAACAATTGATGACGCACAAGAAAAAATATTAAACGGCTTTTGTGCCTTGTATTTTGATAAGACAGGCAAATTTTTAGTTTTTGATGTCAAAAATTTTCAATCGCGAAGCATAGCTGAGCCACCTACAAGTGCAGTGCTTAAAGGCCCGCGTGAAGGCTTTAATGAAAGCATTGCCACAAATATAATGCTAATTAGAAAGCGATTAAAACACAACGACTTAGTCATAAAACAATCGCCCATAGGTAAATACAGTCAAACACAAGTTGCCATAGTTTACATAGATAGCATTGCAAGTGCAGATGTTGTAGATAAAGTCAAAAAGAAAATAGAAAGTATAGATATGGATGGCATCATTGATTCCTTTTACATACAAAAGGCTCTTGAAGAAAGGTCGTATTCTTTATTTCAACAAGTGGGCTCAACAGAGAAGCCAGACATTATAATGTCAAAATTATTAGAGGGTAGAGTGGCGATTATTGTGGACGGCTCGCCAATGGTGTTGACAGTACCATATTTATTGATAGAAGATTTGCAAAGTAGCAACGACTATTATTTTGCACGCGCTCCACGCGTGACTTTCTTGCGATTGCTTAGACTTTTCGGCATTCTTATAGCCATATACTTGCCGGGGATTTATGTGGCAATGCAAGTATTTCATTACAAGGTTATCCCTTATAAATTCTTAGTGACTATCACGAATTCAACAATAGGTATTCCATTTACGCCATTGATTGAAATTTTATTCATTATACTGCTATTTGAGGGGCTAGCGGAAGCGAGTTTGCGAATGCCAAGTTATTTAGGACTTGCACTTAGTATAGTTGGGGCATTAATATTGGGGGATACTGCGGTAAATGCGGGGCTTGTGAGTTCACCAGCGGTGATGATAGTCGCGTTGACGGGAGTATTACTCTTTACAGTGCCAGACCAACAAGCACAGTTGTCGATTTTGCGGTTAATATTTACGGTCATTGGGGGCATTTTAGGACTTTATGGCATAATAGCGGCATCAGTGTTCTTGGTCGCATATTTAAGTAATTTAGATTCTTATGGTACGCCATTTTTAGCACCCTATGCTCCTAATATTAAAGCGGACAAAAAGGACGGCTTTAGGCGTTATGATTTGCGTTCCATGAGACAGCGTCCACTGAGTATTCCAATTAAAAATAAAACGCGTTTAAAGAAACTTTAATGTATGGTGAAATTATGATAAAAGACATTACAGGTAGACAAGCTATAATTTTAGTGGCAATAGTAATGTGTGCCACAAAGTTTTTCATATTGCCAAGCAATCTACTATCTACTGGTGGACAAGATGTTATCTATGTAATGATACTCTTTTTTGTCGTAGAATTTTTACTCTTTTTAGTACTTGTGCAAATATCTATGGTGCACCCAGATAAGACATTTTATGAGTTATTAGTTGGTAGCGTTGGTACAATTGTAGCCAAAGCAGTATACATACTCTTTTTTGTATTTTTTATGCTCAAACTCTGCATAA
>CALWAB010000054.1 GCA_944372745.1 uncultured Clostridia bacterium
ATAATTATAAACAAAATATTTCCTTAACTAATTACAATGATTTAGAGATAAATAAAAAACCTATAAAATACTCATTTACTCAGTCAAAGTAAATTAACAAATAATAAAAAGCACAATAAATTAAACATTTATTGTTTAAATAAAAAGTTATAAAAAATTTTAAAAATTATATAAAAAATTACTAATAACTAGTGTTATTAGTAAAATTTTTTGCCCCTGTTAACCGATAGGTCGTAGGTTCAAATCCTACTCGAGGAGCCAAATACCCCGTTACCACTTTAGGTAACGGGATTTTGTTTTTATATTTGGCGACGAGATAGGTTCCGCTCTGCGTGAATATTTCTACTCGGAGAGCCAAATACCCCGTAGGTTAATATCTACGGGATTTTGTTTTGTTGGGCGAATCAGGTTAGCCATTGCTCAAATAGTAAATACTACCCCATTACTATTTTAAGTTATGGGATTTTGTTTTATAATTATATTTCATAAATAGTTTAATTGAAGAACTTAAACTCGCCGAACCAATTTTAATAATAAGACTTTGTTTTATTTTGACAAAATGGTACCGTGCATATAAACACTCATATATTCAGTCATTAGCAAGAGTGATGCCACACCGAAATAGGTAGTTCCCTTTCAAGTCTATAATTTGAAATCCCCTAATCACATAAATTTATCATTACATAACTTTGCACAAAAGACACGACAAGACGACGCCAACAAGCGTGGCAACAAGAGCAATAGGAATGGCGTAGCCTAATTTTTTTACTTTTGTTTGTGACAAATAAATGGTCGCAATATAGAAAATACTATCGCTACATCCAATTATGACACTAGCACAGCGTGCAATATAACTATCAGCACCATATGTGGTATAAATATTCTCAAGCACTGCCAAACTTCCGCTACCGCTAAATGGTCTAATCAAAATGAGTTCGGAAAGTTCAGGTGGAATTTGCAATACAGAAAAAATAGGCGACAAAATGATTGAAAATAGTGCAGTTAGTCCGCTAGCTTTCATCAGCTCCACTGCCACAAAAATTGCTACTAGGTATGGAAATATGGAAACGACTAAGTCAATGCTTTGATTAGCCCCTTTCACAAAGCAATCATAGGTGTTGACACGCTTCTTTAAGCCATACGCTAGCAAGAATATGATGAGCAATGGCACTATTAGTTCCGATACCTGCATTTCAATCACCTTCTTTTTAGACAATGTTTTGTTTTATTTTTGAAAGGGAACTACCCTCCACCCTTGGTTTATATCTAGGGGATTTCCCATCCCCTAAAACCCTAGTGGGTGGGATGCCCCACCACGGCGTGGTCTTAGTTAGTGCTACCACCTACTTTATAAGTTCTCTCAAAGCAGTGACCACTAGTGTTGCGCAAGTACCCTTGACCTGTGGTCTTGGGGATTGATACTAGCCTACTTCAGCACTAAGAACAATAATATATCTTTGTGCTTTCGCACAAAGTATATTTAGGTACTACTCTATGACCACTCCGTACGCAAGTCGACTTGACCTATGGACTTTAAAAGTAACACTAGCCTACGCTAGTACTTAGTACTTTGACAAGTACTATGTATATTTATTAAGTACTAAATTGCGTCTAAGTACTTAACTTAAACCATATTGAGAGTCCGTCAAAAATAAATGCTATACAAAAATTAAATGACCAATGTTTTACTATCACATTTAATTGCGTCAATTTTATTATTGCTACAAAAAGTGTTGTTATACTGCTTAATTTTGTAATTAAAGTACATAAATTTAATAGTTATATGCTTATTTTTTGATATTTGCTGTGTTTTGATAAAAAGCTTGTTTGTCCTTTGGCAAAGTTTTATTTTTCTTTTTTCTATAGACCAATTTAACAAGGAGGACGCCTACGACCGTTGATACGACTGTAGCAATAAGGCTAGGAATAATTATGTCGGTAGCATTAAGACTGCCTGCTGTCACTCTCATACCAATGATAGTAGTAGGTAGTAGTTGTATGCTTGTAGCGTTAATGACTAAGAGCATTACCATAGATGCTGTCGCTTTATCCGAACCGTCTTCAAGGGCATTAAATGCTTTAATGCCTGTAGGTGTGGCGGCATTGCCTACGCCCAACATATTGAATGACATATTCATTGCTATGTAGTCTTTTGCCTTATTTTCCACTTTTCCAAACAATAGGTCAATAAGTGGTGAAAGCAATGCCGATAATTTCCTTGACAACTGTGTCGCTTTTACTATTTCAATGAGTCCAAGCCACACCGCGTACACTGCTATTAATTTCACTGCTAGATTTACTGCTGAACCGCTGGCTGTTATCATACTCGTTAGGGCTGTTTCTGGGCTATTGAATAACAAAAATATTAGCGACAAGAGCATTATACATATCCATATCTTGTCCATATTATATTTTTATGCCCACCCTCTATTTTATATGCCAATATGCTAGCATTTATATCTAGGGGACTTCATCCTAGAGGACTTGAAAGGGGAACTACCTGTTTTCCTTCACCCTTCTTTATCTAGGGGATTTCCCATCCCCTAAAACCCTAGTGCAAGGGCACTCGCCCTTGACCTGTGGTCTTAGATAGTGACACTAGCCAAGCCTCGTACTTAAAAACTTAAAAATATATATCTTAGTGCTTTGTCAAGCACTAAGTATATTTTTTAGTACTAATGGCGTGTCTAGGTATCCACACAAAGACCAATGCCGTACGCAAGTCAACACGGCAATGTGCCATTGCATCCGTATACTAATTAAAATAAACTTTTAGCATAATCTAAATATAAACTAGAGTATTATTTTATGAAATTTGCTAACACTAATAAAAAAGA
>CALWAB010000055.1 GCA_944372745.1 uncultured Clostridia bacterium
CCTTTGCTGTCAAAGGAAATAAATATTGCTTAAAATTAAAAATTCAAAAACCTAAATACAATATTTATTTCTTTATCTTTGACATCTTTGTTCTTTTCTGATTGTTGTGTGGGTGTCAAAAAAAGAATAGTTAAATTCCTTTTAATTTACAATATAATTCTATCTTCTATATTTTGAATAGTATCTATAGAATTTAAATCAACATAATACTTTGTAGGCTCTCTCCTATCTCTATATACATTTATAGTACTACCCTTTTCTATTACATATTTTTTATTAAATGATAAACTTGTGTATGTTCCTATTTCTCTATCATCTATAGGTTCACACACTATTTTATTATTTACAAGTTTCCCATTCACTCGAAATGATGTATCAGGAATTACATCAACTACTTTACAGTGAATTAATTCACCTTCACTACGCAATATTTTTGTTTCGCGATTTCGCTTTAATTCTTTATGCAAAGGGAAAGCCACCACTAATGCGAATATCATTCCAAAGCCAAATAAAATACAAGGTAAAAGAATCATCAAAATTCCTGCCCTTATTGTAGTTGGGGAATCTTTACGACAATAGATGTCTATTTCTTGCCCTTCGTACATACCACTATCCCAAAAGTTAATTTGGATGTCTTGATACTGTACGCCATTGTACTCATAGTCAACAGTCACATAATAATGTTTATCTCCATTGCTGTCCTGTGATGTTTTAATATCTACAATAGTGGCTCTTACTTTATCATAATTTAATGAATCCACTCCATAGTATATAGCAACACAAATTCCCGCCGTCATCATTAAGACGCCAACTATGATAAATACCCACAAGATATTTCTTGCCCCATTGCTTTCTTTTATTTTCATAGACCACCAATAATTATTAAAAATCAAACATTAGGTTGAAAATCATTATCTTTCTCTAATTTCATTTCTTGTAAATATTCAATAATGCTTGCACCCCTTGTATTAAGTTTTAAGACTTTTCCATTTAATGTAAATTTTTCTTTAAAATCTTGTTTGACTAAATCATTCTTTTTTAATTCTTTAATAATTTTTTGCAGACGAGATAATTGATACACATCTAATTCATTAAAATCTATTAATTCATTTTTATTCACTTTACCATATTTTAATAAAAATTCACAAGTTTCTAAAGAAAGCGAATTAGCAACTTTAGGGATTAGTCGTTCTTGATAAAGAGCCTTTGCTAAATCTTGTCCATTCCAATTTGCAAAATTATAGATATATGACATTTTGCCATTATCATCAATGCGTTGTCTAATAAGCACCCCCTTGTTTGTTAAATTTTCTAAATCATTATTAACCTTTTTAGAAATTTTTGTTATCTGCTTATTATTCTCATCGGCGTTTTTACTATTTAATGCCAACATATGATTAACTACTCCCCAATAAGTTATATCTTGTTTTTCTAATACATTCAGTTCATAAATATTTGCTAAAAGTTCCAATTCAGATTTTGTATACAACATTATTCTCGTCCTTATATTTATAATCAAATTAATACATATTTTCAAAAATATAAAATATTTTATTAAATTATGCTCACAATTAATAAATTTGTTTTGCGTCGTCTTATGCACATTTATTACTGAAAATGCAATTAATTAAACACAATTTCACTTTTTACAACTACTTTACCATCTTTTTCTATAGTCATTAAATCTTTGTTATTTACATTTATTTTGCGTATGTCTAATATATCATTTTCAAATGATTGATTGGCATAAATAATCTCAAATTCTTTTATAGGTTTCCTTTCAATTTCACTAACTGAATAAGTATCTAATATAAATCTTAAATATTCTATATTGTTTGTATGGTGTAAAAAATCAATATTTGAAGATTTTACTCGCACTTTTTCAATATATGGCAAATCTACCGTTTCAAACTTCGCAAACTCTATACCTTGAGTTTCACAATCTTCTAGCATTGATTGTTCTATTCCAACTGTTGCCACCTTTCTAATTCTTTGAGTATCTATATCAAGAGCACAAAGTTCAGTTCTCGAATATAGGACAATATCTTCTTTGTTATCTTTAACTACTACATCAACATTTATTTTAGCAATAGAAATGTGTGAAATAAAACTTTTTATTGATACTTCATTATTCCATTTAATATTTTTAAAAAATCTTATTCTTGTTTTACTATAAACCCACATTGCTTTGTACTTTTCTTTTGCAGTTATACCGTCCGTTTTAAGAAGTCCCATTAATTCAGTAATTGCATCTTCTATAATTTGAAAACTACCTATCAAAGACAAATTTGCATTTGTCCCCACCATAATAGCACTAACATTTTGCTTCTTAGTTAAAATCATAATTTGCTCCAATTTTTATAATATACATACTTAAGTTTAACAAAATTTTATATAATAATGCTTTATATTATATTAACTATATGTTTGTTTTTTTGTTAGCGTATCAATTTTAGCCGTCAACTGAGATAATTTAATACTCTGCAATTTCTCGTCAAAACATTCTTTTATAGATATCAATTCTTCATCAAGCACATTGTGTATATTTTGCCCTATAGGACAATTTAAATTGGGTTCTTTGTGGAAAGAAAATAAATCTTCATCTTTTATAATTGCCTTATATATATCTAACAGTGATATTTCTTCAGGTTTCTTGTTCAAACTCGCACCGCCCGTACCAAATTTGACTGTAATTAAATTTGCATTTTTTAAATCAGACAATATTTCTCTTATAATAACAGGGTTTACCCCTACACTGCTAGCAATATTAGCCGACGAAGTCTTCATCACACCATCAAATTTATATATAAATAAAAGTGTATGTATCGCTATTGTAAATCTACTTCCTATCTTCATATACAATATTTCCTTATTAATTATAATACAACATTTTTT
>CALWAB010000056.1 GCA_944372745.1 uncultured Clostridia bacterium
ACAATCACAATGTTCATCGTGGCAACCGCAATCACAATGCTCGTCATGACATCCACATGAACAATCATCGTCGCATTCACAATGGTCATGATGACAACCACAATCGCATCCATGATAGTCATTTGGATCTATTTCAACGACAGAAAATGCTTGAACAAATTGTGCTCTAGGCATCTTTTCTGTAGTAACATATCCTGGTTCTGCTTCCAAAACATCAAGTAATCTATTTACAATGGTAGCACAAGTTAATTCGACTGTATTAGGTCTTTCTACAGTAATAGTTGTGCTAGGCTCTCCTTCAACAGTCCATTGATTGCTATCAAAGTCTTCTGGTCCATAAACCATACCAACACATTGAGTTTCAAGTGTGATTCCTTCTTCAGTTTCTGTAGTAACAACAGCACTCATTCCACGCGCATCACCTGCTTTAATAGTCATATTCAATGTTTCTGATTTTAAATCTTTGTCATAAACCTGAGGTACGCATTTTTGTGTTTGACTCTTTATTGTTAAACCAAGTTGTGAACAAAGCCATCCATTTGTATTCCACATATAAGAAGGAGTGTATTTTCCACTATCAATTAATTTTTGTCGCTCGGCATCAGAAATTTTATCAGCCGCAGCTACTTGTTCATCAAATTCTTTAAGCGTAAGTCCAGCACCATGGGCTCTTGCTAGTGCAATTCCATAATCTTCTACATTGTAACTAGTTCTTCCACGAATTTTCTTTATAGTTTGTGTAGCTCCTGCTATCGTTGTAATAAGGTTGCCCCAAAATACATCTTGATAACCTGAACCACATATAGTACAACCATTTTCTTTCGCTAAAGCGTCTATTTCTGCGGTCAATTCAGGATTTGAATTCCAAGGATAAAATGCTTCTTCACAAGTTGTAATAGCATTAATTCCACATTCAGCACATACCATAAGGGCCTCTTTTAAATCATTCATAAGACTCATAGTAGCAATAATACAAATATCTGGATTAGTTTCAGCAAATACATCTTTAGCCTTAGTAGCGTCTTCTATTTTGATATTATATGTATTTCCATCGCCAATGATTTCTCCTATATCCTTGCCAAATTTTGACTTATCAATATCAAATGCGCATACTATTTCTCCCCCTTTTTCATACACATAGCGCATAAGATATTGTGACATTTTTCCGCAACCATACATTGCGACTCTCAATTTTCTTTCCATTAAAAAACCTCCAAAAAGAATAATATTATTGTAGCCTATATAAATATTTTTGTCAATTAAAATAAAACTATTCTAAAAAAATCTTAATGAAAAGAAAGAAAGCCAAATCCTTCTTGATTTCTATCTCTTACTATTGGATGACAATAGTGTTCTAGAAGTGTTTTGATTTGATTAGGACTAATCTTTCTATTATATTTTTGCAAAACTAATGCACTTACACCAGCGACAAGGGGTGCACTCACGGAAGTGCCACTCATTCGAACATAATTAGATTTTATACCGCAAGAAATCAAGTTAACTCCAGACACAACCATATCTGGTTTATAAAATTCAAATGCAGGCCCTCTTGATGAAAAATCTGCAATTTTAAAATTATCAATACTATATAAATCGTTATTATCTCTAGCGTCATCCATTGAGCCAACTGTTATAATTTTCCTGCTTGCACCAGGTGATTTTATCGTATTTTTATCAGGTCCACTATTCCCTGCAGCCGCTACCACAACTATACCACTATCCCATAACTTTTCTGCTCCCTTCATTAATGGGTCTAACTTTGATGTGGGCATTGCACCAAAACTCATACAAACTACATCTATATTAAATAACTCTTTATTATCAAACACCCATTGCATCGCCTCAAGCATTTCCACAGAAGAAGATTGCCCATCTTTGTCAAGTGCCTTTAAAATAATTAAATTGCACATAGGCGCAATCCCAGAATATTTTTTTGCACTTATTACCCCATTAGAACCTATTAATCCTGCAATAAATGTCCCGTGACCGTTGTCATCATAAAGTTCATTATGGTTTTCTATAAAATCTTTAAAAAAAATAATTCTATTTTTAGGATATAAAAAATCAGTATGTGCAGTTATTCCTGTATCTATTACAGCCACATTAATATCTTGCCCCATTATGCCACTTTCATAAAAATCATTAAGATTTATTATGCTTTTTGCTACATTAACTTGAGCAAATACCTTAGTCTGAGATGATATAAAGTTTATGTATTGAGACTTGACTAGCCCTTTTAAATCACTAATATCTATTTCTATACAAATAGCATTAATAAATTTATAAACTGCTATTATTTTGAATTTTTTTTCATTAAAGTACTTTATTGCTTTGTCAATATCCTTGACATAAACTATTATTGAAATAGTCCCATCACTTATAGATTCTGTTTTAATCATATTAAATAATGGCATATCTAATTTATTTTGCATATTTCCCCACTTTCAAAATATGGTGTATTATAAAATTAAAATACACCATATTTTGTTATTTTATTAATTGTATTAATTGCTCCATCTTCTTTTTTTGCTCTTCATTTAGTAATGGAGAGATAATTTTCGCTAAATTATCTATATCTTGAGGATTAAATGTACCATTTCTCTTTTTTTCGTTTATAATTTTAAATACTTCTGTTATAAGTTCTGCTTCACTCATATTTTGAAATCTACCTATCAAATCATCAATTTGTGGGCCATATTCTTGTTTTAAATTATCTAACGCTTTTTGCTGTTCTTCATCTAAATTGTTATTTTGTCCTTCTTTGACAAAATCGTTAATATTAGTTTTATTAAAATTTTTAATATCCATTAATGCACTCCTTTATGAACATTATATATTATGCACTCATAAAATATTTTGACAAAAAAAGTAGGTTAAAAATGGATAATTTAAGTGAATTATACAATGTAATTAAGACATTTCTTCCATTTGCTAATCAATATCTCACTAATTCACCACTTGA
>CALWAB010000057.1 GCA_944372745.1 uncultured Clostridia bacterium
CCACGAAAATAGAATTAGAAGGGGGGAATATAGTTTTATTTGAGCGTTGTTCTGCTCCTTTAGGGACAAGAATTTCTGTAAAAAATTTATTCTTTAATGTACCGGCAAGAAAAAAATTTTTAAAAAAACCTAAACAAGAAGAACATGAAATTACTACAATAGTTCAGCGTCTAATTTTGTCTAATCCAAATGTTTCTATTAGATATATTGTTGATAATAAACAAATATATTACAGTACAGGAAAAAGCATTGAAGATGCTATATTTGCCATATATGGTATTAGTACACTACAGAATTTATTGAGTTTTGATGAAAAAAGAGATGATATGCATTTGTATGGTTTTATTGGAAAACCTAGTTTCACAAAACCTAATAGAACTTATCAAACTTTGGTAGTAAATGGTAGGTATGTTCAAAATACTAATGTATCTGTAGCAGTTAACAAAGGTTTTGAAACACATTTGATGAAAGGTCAGTTTCCATTTTTTATTATGTTCTTAGATGTTAATCCTGAAAATGTTGATGTAAATGTACACCCAACTAAATTAGAAATAAGATTTGAAGATAATAGCACCATATTTTCTTTTGTGTATAGAACTGTTTCTAATACTATTTTATCAAATCAAGATTTATACACAATTGATATGATAAATACACCTATAAAATCATTGAAAAATGAACCATTGCTACAAACTGAACAACAAGATGCTTTTAAAAATTATGATAATATTTTTGATAGTACAAATAAGACAACTTTTGAAGATAATTTAAGCTATTCTAATTCTAACCAATTTAATAATATCTCTGCATTAATAACTGACAATCCAGAAAAAAATAGTGGTAATGAGAAATTACAAAATGAAATTGATAAAAATATGCAATCAACATATGAAATAAAAACAAAAATTGATTCAAGTTTAGTGACTAATAGTGAAGTATTCAATGCTAAAAATGACAATCAATGTACCACTTATAAAATTAAAATTTATGATAAAGATAGTGATGAACTTAAAGAAGTAACTGATTTAAGAGTAGATAAAATATCGGAAAATGTAATACCATTTTCATTTACACCATTCTCTTCTAAAGATTTAAACAATAATACGCCCTTTAATCAAAGTAACCATATAAATCCATATAACAAATTAGAAACTAAGATTAATTCGAGTGACGATACTAGATCTGTATCATTATTAAAGAATGGCTATAAAGTAGTCGGTAAACTATTTAATACATTTCTTTTCGTTGAAAGTGGTGATACTGCAATATTAATTGACCAACACGCAGCACATGAACGCATAATTTATGATAGATTTCAAAAGTATTATGGAAATAAAGACAAAGCCACACAACAACTACTTGTTCCCTACATATTAAATGTAAATTTCCAAGAAAAATCATTTTTAGAGCAAAATATGCAACAATTCATTGATTTAGGTTTCGTTATAGAAGAATTTGGTGATAAAGCATATAAAGTATCTGCTGTACCATTATTGTTAGGGGGGAATTTTGATTGTAAAACATTTTTCGATGATATTTTAAATCAAGTTGGAAAAGAGTTAAAAGTAAAAGAAAGTTTGCATTTCAATGAATATTTGATGCAGCGTGCATGTAAATCCGCTATCAAAGCAGGCAACAATATGAGTGAAAATGAAATTTGTGCTTTAGTTGATGCTGTGCTTGAAAATAATACTGAACTATTTTGCCCACATGGAAGACCTATAGCTATAAAAATAGATAGGAAGGATATAGAAAAATGGTTCAAGAGAGTGTTGTAAAACCTATTCCTTTGTTAATTATAGCAGGTCCTACAGGTGTGGGGAAAACTGAAATTGCTTTAAACTTATATGATTTACTAAAATCTACTTTAATATCAGCAGATTCTATGCAAGTATATAGAGAATGCAATGTTGCTACAGCTAAATTATCGGAAAATTTGTTAAAAAAATATCCTCATTACAATATAAACATAAAAAACATAGATGAAGAATATAGTGTAGCAGAATTTAAAAAAGACACCATAAAGGCAATAAATATTTCTACACAGAAGGGGGAATTACCGATAATAGTTGGGGGAACGGGATTATATATAGAAGGTTTATTATTCCCTTATGATTTTGCCAATTGTCCTAAAGATATAAATTATAGAAAAGAATTAGATAATATATTACAGACGAAAGGGAAAGAACAGCTTTATAAAATGCTATTTGAAATTGACGAGAAAGCCGCAATTCAAGTTAGTATGAATGATACAAAAAAAGTAAAGCGAATATTAGAGATTTGTCACACAACAAATAAAAAATATTCACAAATATATTCCTCTTTAGATAATTTTGAAAAATCACCTTATGATTATTTCATAGTATTTTTAAATAAAGAAAGACAGACTTTATATTCAGATATAAATCAAAGAGTTGATTATATGATTAAAGAAGGATTAATAGATGAAGCATATTATATTTATGAAACTGAAAAAAAACTAAATAAACAACTTCAAGTATCTAATGCCATTGGCTATAAAGAACTATTTTCATATTTTGATGGTAATGACACATTAAATAATGCAATAGATAAAATAAAGCAACATAGTAGAAATTATGCTAAACGCCAAATAACTTGGTATAAAAGATATACAAAGAATATTATGTTTTTATCTAATGAAACAAAAGAACAAAAAAATGCTATAATTAAATTGCTTTTTAATAAATATCAACAATATAAAAAATAGAATACACTATGTTGTGTATTCTTTTAATATAATACGCCATATATGGCATATTTATATTTTTCGTATTAATCCTACAACTTTCCCTAAAATCGTTATATTATCAAAATACATTGGTTGCATAGTAGGATTTTCAGGCTGTAGTCTTATTCTATTGCTTTCTTTATAATAAGTTTTTACAGTAGCTGAATTATCAATAAGTGCCACTATAATTTCTCCATTTTCGGCCGTATTTTGTTGACGAACGACAATTTTATCTCCATTATATATTCCCGCATCAATCATACTTTCGCCACTAACTGTTAACATAAATAGATTATCGCCTCTAAATAGATTAGTTGGGATAAAGAAAGATTCTTCTAAGTTTTCTTCTGCTAAAATTGGTTGACCTGCCGTAACATTCCCAATCAAAGGTATCATTGTAAATTCTTTATCTAGTAATTTTGCTTTAGATTCCGGATGTTCATCAAAATAGTGGGGAGCAACTGATAGGGCACGATTTTTCCTACCTTTATTTACTAAATCACCGCGTTCTTCTAATTTTCTTAAATAATATGAAACAGTTGAAGTTGATTTAAAATTAAATTTATCTTGAATTTCTCGAATGCTAGGGGGAAATCCATTTTCTTGCGAATATTCAGCAATATACCTTAACATTTCTTCCACTTTTTGATTGTTTTTTGCCATATCTATTTTCTCCTTCGTTTAAGTTAACACATTATAGCATAATTGATTTATTTTGTCAAACAATTGTTCTAACTATTTTAGAAATTTTTATCTATTTATATTGGGGCTTTAATTATTATTGTCTTCTCTTAATTTTATTTTTGTTGATGCATCCTTTCTTATATTTTCACTTATTGCTGCATAGTGTTTTTTAGTTGTATTAACATCTTTATGTCCTAATACATCTGCAACAATGTATATATCGTGCGTTTGTTGATAAAGATTAGTACCATAAGTACTTCTTAATTTATGAGGCGATATTTTCTTTAACGGAGATGCTATACGACTATATTTTTTTACTAAATTTTGTACTGCACGAGTTGTTATTCTTTTATTTTGTAAAGAAAGGAAAAAAGCATCGGAATCTTCTTCTTTTTGGGGTTTTATTTGCATTCGCAATCTTTTATAATCGAGTAGGGCATTAGCTACTTCATCTGAAAAATATAATATATATTGATTGCCACCTTTACGAGTTATCACAAACGAATTGTTGTCAAAATTAATGTCATTAATATTAATTCCTACCAATTCGCTGATACGAATTCCTGTACCTAAAAACAGCATTAAAATGGCTAAATCGCGTACTCTTGTATGTTTATGAAAGTCTTTTTGTTGGCGGGTTAATGTAGAATCACCTTTATCTGCTATATCAAGCAATTTGTGCACTTCATTTTGCTCTAAGCGTATTATATTCTTGGCATATATCTTAGGCATATCGACTTTTTGTGCAACATTTTGACTTATTTTATCTTTTTTGTAAAAATATTTTAGTAAACTCCTAATTGTAGCCAATTTACGAGCCTTGGCTTTGTCATTATTTATAAATTTTTTGCCATCAACATAATATAAATTTAAGTAATCCAAAAATAATTCAATATGTTCCGCAGTTATCTTATCCAAATCTGATAGGGTAAGCAAGCGTATATCTTTACCAAGGAATTCAGGAAGTTCAGCTGTTAAAAAAGTAAAAAAAACTGTTAAATCTTGAGCATAAGCTATTCTCGTCAAAACACTAGTATTATTTTCTATACCAATAAAAAATTCTGAACAAAATGTAGGTAAATTATTTCTCATTTTGCGTAGTTTTAGAATATTTTTTGCATCTCTTTGTTGTACATATGTTTCTTTATTTTCCATACTTAATATTGTATCAAATAATTTAAAAAATAGCAATAAAATAAATCATCAGTGATGAAATGTTTAAATTAAAAATTAAAATTAAAAGCTGCAAAGATATTTAATCTCAATAGTAAATTTTTTATTATTTTATACCAAAAAAATAAAAACCATAAAAATAATGAAAATCAACGGAATTACTGGGTTTTAAACCACTATCTATTCGCTAAAGTTGTCTTTAGCGAATAGATATGAATATACTTTTTTCTACTAACCCCTACTTTTTCTTCCTAAATTTAATTTAAAAATCGTCATCTTCCTAATAAGATTTATTCATTTCTTTAAACAAAAAAACTTGCTTACATTGGTAATTCTCTAAATTGTTGTAAAATAAAGTTGCAATTTTTTAAAGTATTTCTTAAGTTTTTAACATTAGGTAAAACTGCTGTTACTATTGCCCAAAATGCAGGTGAATGGTTCATTTCCATGAGATGTGATAGCTCGTGCACAACCACATAATCAATTAATTGAGGAGATAACATTATAATTCGCCAATTAAATGCTATCACCCCTTCACTATCACATGTGCCCCATTTTCGTTTAGAATTACTTAATTCTACCCTTTGGGGTTCTAACTGCATTATGTTTGAAAAGTATTTTAGTCTTTGTCCCACTATTTCAATACATTCATTTTTTAAAAATTTTTCTATTTGCTTTACTTCTCGTTTTAAGGTAGAAAGTGGTTTTATAATTAAATAATTGTTTTTAATTGAAATTTCTTTTGCTTTTTTATCCCTTAATACACAATATTTTTTTCCGCAAAACAAAACACATTTATAATTAAACAAGTCATCGTTAATCATATTTTGCTGTTTTATTTCCGTTACTTTTTGATTTATCCATTTTTCTTTTGATTGAATAAATCTAAATATATCTTTTTCAGCCATAAATTTAGGAGCCTTGACTATAACTTCCCCTTTATCATTAATAGTAATCGCTAATGTTTTCCTAGCTGTTCTTTGTATATAATCTATATTCATATTACTCCTTTATTTGGTGTATTTGCCTTTTATAATACACAATATATAGTGTATTATAAAAATATAGTAAATTTATTGTATTTTATTGACATTTTTTGCAAAAAAATGTACAATATAAATGTCTTTAGAGAGGTAAAAATTATGCGTGGAAAGTTAAATGCTATCATACTTTGCACCCTTCAAAGCGGCAATAAATATGGGTTAGAAATTATTAAGGAAATTAAAAAATTAACCTACGGACAAATGGATGTGAAATTGCCTAGCCTATATAGCAATTTACATAAATTAGAAACTGAAGGCTATATAACATCATATTGGGAAAATAGCGAAATTGGTGGAAAGAGAAGGTATAGTGCTTTAACAGAAAAAGGTAAAAAATATATACAGGAACACCCATATAATTTTGATGAATTTAAAAAATATGAAAATGTTAATAAAAATGTTTCTTCTACTTTAGCAATTCAACCTGATTTTTTTAACACAATAGAACATTCGCAAAGAACTATAGAAGTAGTTACCCCCTCTCCCACTTCAACAGAATCACAAGAGGAAATACAAAACTATTCAATATTAGATTACATAAATAATACACAGTCCTCATCTTCCCAGTCCTCTTTTTCTGGCTCTAATCAAGACGCCGAAAATTCAATTTTTGTCAGGGACAAAACAGATGCAGTACTTTTAACTGACGATCAAATTATACCACAAGATGCGTCTACAAGTCTACTATATAGACCTACTACTTTAACACATAAAGATTTGATTGAAGACACAGACGGTCCAATAGATTATGATAGCATATTTGGAGATATGTTAGAAAAAGATAAAGATCCCCCAGTTGATAACAATAATTTCAATTTGCAAAATAATGACTATCATGAGACTGACAGAGGTATTCTTCTAGACCCTAATGAAAAAGGCAAATTTGCAGCTTCATATCAATCTATGGTTAGTAACAGGAGCAAAACAGAACCAATTGTGAATTATAATTATTCTAACACAACATTTGAAAATAATGATAATTCATATATTCTTTACGAGGACAAACCATCTAATACACCCCATAACGATACTATTAAACAAGAAAATATTATCAATCAAAATAATGAACATAAAGATGTAAATGCTTATCTGCTTAAAGAAAAAGTTGATGTAGAAGATAATTTGAAAGCAAACATATTTCTTAAAAAACAGAACAAACAATATAATTACTCTTCAGATTATGACTTTTATTCCAAATACGATTCTAAATCAACTTATGAAAAACTTAATTCTATTATTTCTAATTCTAATATTGTAAAAAATGAGAATATAGAACAAGAACATACTTCCCCTATTGAAGTTAGACCATTAACTTTATTGGAATATATAGAGGATTGCGAAAATAACGGTATTATAGTTCAAAAATATAGAAAGAATCAATCCAAATTAAAATCTCATCGAGTTTACATTAATAAAACAAATTTGTTAACTTCTATTTTATCTTTTGCTACTCTAGTTATATTAATGTTTATATGTTACTTTGCATTTAAAAATTCTTTAAGCGAACTTCAATCTATAACATATCTCATTATTTGCATTTTATGTGTAGGATTAATCTATCCAATAGTATGTGCCATTATTGCTGGAGTAAAACATTTACGATTAGTTGGCTACTATGATATGAAAAAAGAATGGTTACCAAGACTAATTATATTTGCTGTAATAGTATTATTAACAATTTCCATAAATTTGCTTTGTGGGTTAAATACAGCTAACATAGTAGATTATTTACCGTTTATAGTTTTACCAATAGTAGCGTCATTGACTATATTTATTGATTATTTATATAAATCATTATTATTACAATTAAAAGCTTTTAGAGAAGAATAAATTATGCAAATGTAACAAAGTTTTAGGAATTATGATAAATTATTTATACGAAACTTACATATGCATTTGAAAAACTTAATATTTGGTGAAACTAAAATTTTCTTGATTTTCATTTAAATAATATAAAGCATTATTATATGAAAAACTTCCAAAATGATAACTAAAAAAACAATGCGTAAAAAAAGAAATGATAACTCATTTCTTTTTTTCATCTTTTTTAATTTGTTTATTTAACAAATCATTTTGTGGTTCGACATTATCTTTGTTGATTTTAGTTTGTTTATCATCCAATGCTAATTTCTCTTTATCTACTGCTGTTTTTTCTTTTTTCTTATTTTTTCTTTTAATCTTTAATTTACTAAATTTGTTAATAAAGTATTGTTTAAATCTATCTTGATATTTCCAGCATAATACAAAAAGAGTAATAAGCAATAAGATTAAAATTGGCCATACATAAAGCCCCCAACCACTATAAGGAATAAGTTGTCCACTACCTACATAAGCAGTTGTAAATATACCTATTGGACGAGTAAAGATGCTTGCAAAGAAGAAAAATCTAAATGACATACTTGTAACCCCCGCAACCAAACATAGTATATCGTCAGGGAATACTGGGAATAAAAACATAAGTATTAATAAATACTTTCCTTTTTTATTTAATAAGTCACAATATTTTTTTGTCTGCTCTACCCCAGCAATCCATTCTACTATTTTTCTACCAAATACTCTTCCCAAAAAGAAAGCAAGGAAACTGCCTAAAAGTACGCCAGCAACACTGACAAGAGAAGCAACCAATGGTCCATATATAGCTACCCCAACAAGAGTAGTAGCCATCGATGGTATAGGAGCGAATAAAACTTGAGCGAATTGAATAAGGAAAAAGACTAGAATACCCCAGATGCCAGAACTTTGAATCATTTCTCTTATTTTCTCTGGGTCTTCAAGATATGCTAACCACCCATTAAGGTAACAAACTACATACAAAATTACTACAATGTATCCTACAATAAGCAAGGTTATGCACAGTTTATAAGTTTTTAAATATTTTTTGAAGTATGATACAAGGAGTATATTTGCTAATATGATAAAGTATAATGCTGCCCCCCACTCTAACCACCAAGCCTGATCCCAATCTATAGCTAAAGTTACTACTGCTAGAGCAATTGAAATTATAGATATGATTATACTTATTATTCTTTTAAGTTCTTCATTCATAAATGCACCAATATTTTTATTATACAACATTTTAACATAAAATAAAACAAAATTAACTATATTTGTTTACTATTTTAAATTAATATGCTATAATTCATTTATGGAAGGTGTAATTTGGTTGATAAGGTATTAAGCGTTACAAATCTAACTAAAAAATTTAAAGATAGGGTTGCAGTAGATAATGTATCTTTTAATGTTTATGAGGGTGAAATCGTTGGTTTGCTTGGACCAAATGGTGCTGGTAAAAGCACAATAATAAAAATGATAACAGGTTTAAGTAAAATTACAAGTGGTGATGTCATAATTTGCGGTGTATCAATAAAAAATCATTTTGAAAAAGCAATAAGAAATGTGGGTGCAATAATAGAAACGCCTAATATGTACGGATACATGACTGGAAAACAAAATTTAAAATACTATGCTAATCTTTATAAGGGAATTCCAAAATCAAGAATTGATGAAGTAGCAGAATTAGTTGGGCTAAAAGATAGAATCAAAGACAAAGTAAAAACTTATTCATTAGGTATGAAACAAAGACTTGGCATAGCACAAGCCATTCTACACAAACCCAAAATATTAATACTTGATGAACCAACTAATGGACTTGACCCAAATGGGATATTGGAAATGAGAACATTTCTCAAAAAAATTGCAAAAACTGAAAAAACTTCAATTTTAGTTTCAAGTCATATTTTGAGCGAAATGGAAGCATTGTGTAATACGGTAGCTATTATAGATAAAGGCAAATTAAAACAAATACGATCAGTACACAATCTTTCAAGTGAATTGGGAATCAAATCAAAAATTGCTATAAAAGTTAACTATCCAAACTTTGCTGGCAAATTAATTATGAATAAATTTGGTTACAATGTGGATGTAGCTGGTCAAAATGTAGTTTGTGAGATGCTGGAAAAAGACATTCCTGCGGTAACATCGTATTTAATATCAATGAAAATACCTATTTTTGGTATAACATCAGTAAGTAAATCACTGGAACAAATGTTCTTAGATGTAGTTAATGGGAACGAATAAAGAGGTATAATATGAATTCTTTTTGGAGAATCACTCGAGGTGAATTAGATAAAATATTTGTACGCCCTGCAATATTTATTATGACAGGATTTTTTGTGCTTGCTATAGTTGTTTCTGTTTTGATGTTTGACCCTGCCCCACGCAATGACCTAATGAATTTAGCAAATATTCAAGGAGAAAGCGTCACAGAAGTATATCAAAACTTCAACAATAATCAAAATAAATTAGTGTTCGATTCCAACTTTGATAATATAAACGATATGATAAATTTCTATAATGGAACAGACAATACTGTTGTAGGTAAACAACAACTAATCACCAACTTTGATAATGTGTTAAGCATATTTGAAGAATACTCAACTTCTATAGAAAGTGAAAATAATGATATAAATAATATTATTTCATTGAAAAATGATTTGAGAAATTCAATTCTAGTTTTAATGAGCTCTTATAGTTCTATTAATGAAAATTTTTTAACAATGCTTATTACAAACGAAAACAATGAAAATACTCTAAGAATGTTAAATCAATTAAATAATGAAGCATCGACAAGTGGCGATGAACGCGATATAGAACATCATCAAAGAATAGTAAATAACATTAATCAACAAGGATATTTAACAACATTACAAACTCTTTTTGATAGCATAGTTCAAGTAGAAGTTTCAACTGAACTATTAAATTCTTTATATAATAACTATTATGTAATTGCTGAACAAAGATTAGATGATATCACTAGTGAAATGGTTTCAATTTATAATTCTGCCTTAACAAATTCAGAAATTAATTTCAGTGATGAAAGTATCAATAATATAAAAACTTTAGCTGATAATTACAAATTACATATTGATGAAGTAAATATCATAATCACTAATAATATTATGTTAAATATTGTTGGAGATTTATCAACTTCAAGTTTAGACAATTATACCTTTGCCGATTTACAGGATTTTAACAAATACCAAGCAAAAGAAGAATTAACAAAAAATGTATATTTATTTGAAACCAATACATATTCCTATGAATATGCAAATGTTTTTCAATCCAATGTGAATTCTAACGAAAATACTAATGCTTACGATTTTATGTATTATGCACTTGAATTTTTGAGCTTTATAATTGTAATTTATTGTGTCATTATTGGTTCTGGAATGATATCAGGAGAAACCTCTGGCGGAACAATGAAAATGTTAGCCATAAGACCATACCGAAGAAACAAAATTATAACTGGAAAATTAACGGCAACATTTTTGCTAGGCGTTATATTTTTAATTATTGGAACATTAACCACATTTATAATTGGTGCAAGACTATATGGATTAAGTAGTTTGCCTATCTTGATGATATTTAATGCAGAAACAGCTTCTGTAATATCAGCACCTGCCCTATTTTTCATATTTTTAGCTTTATTGTTGGTTAGAATAATTGTTTATACGATATTAGCAGTATTTATATCTACCGCATTTAAGAGCAACATAGCTGCTGTAATAATTTCTGTAATGATATATATATTTGTTGCCCTTTTTGGAAATTTATTTGGAGATAGTCCAGTTTATGGCTATTTACCTTTTGCTAATGTTGATTTATTTAGATTTTTTGGTGGAGAATTTTTAGCCAATAATGGAAATGTGCTAGGATTAGATTTTTCTTGCCCTATACAACCTGATTTGAATTTCTATATTAGTTTAATAATTGTGTTAGTGTTTGTAGCAATTTTAATTGCTGCCACATACATTATATTTAAAAAGCGAGATATAGAATGACAAATTTTCAAATAGCAGACTCACATAATGACTTTTTATCGTCTAACTATGATTATCAATTAATAAATAAAGATTTTAAAAAGAATAATATTGCTTTGTGCAATGCTATTCTTTTTTCTAAAAATAAAGAACTTAATATTAAAAAATCAAAAAAAATAATATGTGAGATAAATAAGCAAAAATATTTATCATCTCATTGTGTTTTTTCTTTTGAGAATTTAACTTTTTTAAAAGAAAAAGATTTTGATAAATTAATTTCATTTCAGCCATTTTCTTGCTCTTTAACTTGGAATTACGATAATCAATTTGCAGGTGGCGCAATTGAATTTGGGGCTTTAACGCTTAGAGGTATTAACCTTATAAAACTAATGAATAAACATAACATAATACTAGACACAGCACATTTAAATAGGCAAAGCTTTTGGCAGGCCATTAAATACACCACACTTCCAATTTTTAACTCACATACATGTTATAATTTAATTGAACATAGACGAAATTTGGATATAGAACAAATTAAGGCAATTATAGATACAAATGGATTTATAGGTATTACATTTGTTTCATCTTTTTTAAGCCACAGACACACAAGTTCTTCACTTGATGTTTTTAAAAACATTGATGCTATTATACAAAAATTTGGTATAAATAATATAGGTATAGGTACAGATTTTTATGGGACAAATCAACTGCCACAAGATTTGAAAAAATATGATGATTTTGTAAATTTATATTTCCTTTTTAAAAAATATAAATATACAGATAATGATATAAATAAAATTTTTTCGCAAAATTTTATAAAATTCGTAAAAAACAACTACAAACATTTGTAAAAAGAATCTTACTTTGATATAATTTTTATATGAAAAATATAATTATTTATACAGACGGTGCTTGTTCATATAATCCTGGACCAGGTGGTTGGGGTGCAATTTTAATTTATAAAAATACGGAAAAAGAGATTTCAGGGTTTGTACCAAATACTACAAATAATAGAATGGAACTACAAGCGGTTATATCAGCATTAGAATTAGTTAAAGAGCAATGCATAATAGATATATATACTGACTCAGCTTATATTTATAACGCTTTTACCGCTGATTGGATCTCCTCTTGGATAAATAATGGATGGAGAACTTCCGATAAAAAGCAAGTGCAAAATATAGATTTATGGCAAAAAATAATTGAATTCGATAAAAAACATACTATTCACTGGCATAAAGTTAAAGGACATTCAGATAATTTTTATAATAATAGATGCGATGCATTAGCACGAGGAGAAATTTTAAAAAATAGTCAAAATGGTAATGAATAGGAATCATATTTCATTTTATAAAATAAAATGGCACAAATATGTGCCATTTTATTTTGCATATTCAACTTTTCTTGTTTCTCTAATAACATTAACTTTAATTTGACCAGGATATTCAACTTCTTCTTCAATTTTTTTAGAAATATCTTTAGCTAAAAACATTGCTTCTTCATCTGAGATTTCTTCAGGCTTAACAATGACTCGTATTTCTCTTCCTGCCTGTATGGCATAAGCTTTGTCAACACCTTTAAACGAATTAGAAATTTCTTCCAATTTTTCGACTCTTTTAATATAAGTTTCAAGGCTTTCCCTTCTTGCCCCCGGTCTAGCACTAGAAATAGCATCAGCCACTTGTACTAATATAGCTTCAACAGATTTAAATGGTACATCGCCATGATGAGCTTCTATACAATGAATAACAGCTTCACTTTCTTTATACTTTTTAGCAAGTTGTACACCTAATTCAACATGTGTTCCTTCTACTTCTTGGTCTACAGCTTTACCAATATCATGTAGTAATCCCCCACGCTTTGCAGTTTCTACATCAACGCCAAGTTCAGTCGCTAATAAGCATGCTAATCTTGAAACTTCTAAAGAATGTACAAGTACATTTTGACCATAACTTGTTCTATATTTTAATCTACCAAGAAGAACACACAATGCAGGATGAAGTCCGTGAACATCTGCTTCGTATGAAACATCTTCGCCAGTCTGTTTCATCTCGGCTTCAATATCTTTTCGCACTTTATCAGCCATTTCTTCAATCCTAGCTGGATTAATTCTTCCGTCTAACATCAATTTTTCAATAGTTCTTTTTGCGATTTCTCGTCTTAAAGGGTCAAAACTTGATAGTATTACTGATTCAGGCGTATCATCTATAATTAAATCAACACCAGTTGCACTTTCTATAGCTCTTATATTCCTTCCTTCCCGTCCAATTAATCTTCCTTTCATATCTTCGTTAGGAATATTAACTGATGAAACTGTTATATCCGCAGTATAATCAGTGGCGCATCTTTGAATCGCTTGGGTAACAATATCAACAGCATATCTATCCGCATTTTCTTTGGCTTCTTCTTCCATTGCTCTTATTTCAGAAGCAATACTTTTTCTTGTTTCTTCTTTTATACTTTCAATAAGAACTTTCTTAGCTTCTTCAGTTGTCATCTTTGAAACTTTTTCAAGTTCTAGTTGAATATCGCCTTTTTGTTTTTCTACCTGTTCTTGAAAAACTATTAAATCTTGTTCCTTTTGCTCTAAATTTTGTTTTAAACTTTCAAGTTGTTCTAATTTCTGCTCAAAACTTTGTTCTTTCTTATTTTGGTATTCCTCTCTTTGCAAAACTCGTTCTTCAATTCTTTGCATCTCTTGTCTGCGTTCTTTGATTTCTAAATCATAATCCGCTTTGAGTTTAAATATCTCGTCTTTAGCTTCCAAAATAAGCTCTTTTTTTTGGGCTTTAGCATCATTTACGGCGTCTTCAATAATCTTTTTTGCTGATTTTGTAGCATTGTCAATTCTTTTTTGTATAATAAACCTATATAAAAAATAACCGCCAATAACCCCTATAGCCACACAACCTAAAATTATTAAAATTAATGGGAAAACACCGATACTGACGCTATAAAGCATATTTATAGTCATACCGATTATTTCTCCTTAAAAAATTTATACATATATAATATGTACAATTAATTGTATATTTTTTTATATAAATTGTCAAGTAAATGACATTCTTTTATAAAAAAAGAAGTATGAACTTCTTTTATTCATCAATGACATCAAATTCAGCTTTTAGCTTATCATTAATTTCATCAAATATTTCTTTGTTATCAATTAAATACTGTTTAGCAGCCTCTTTGCCCTGTCCTATTTTCATATCATTATAAGAGAACCAAGCTCCACTTTTTTGAATGATATTTTTTGCTACTGCCATATCTAGCAAACTACCTTCTTTAGAAATACCTGTACCATACATAATATCAAATTCAGCAACTTTAAAAGGCGGAGACATTTTATTTTTTACAATTTTAGCTTTTGTCTTATTACCTACAATGTTTTCTCCTACTTTTATAACATCAGCTTTCCTAATATCAATTCTTATTGATGCATAGAATTTTAATGCCTTACCACCAGTAGTTACCTCTGGTGACCCAAATAAGACCCCAACCTTTTCTCTTAATTGATTAATAAAGATAACACAAGTATTAGATTTATTAATTATGCCCGTTAACTTTCTTAAAGCCTGTGACATCAATCTAGCTTGAAGCCCAATAAAACTTTCTCCCATCTCACCTTCAATTTCCGCCTTAGGAGTTAAAGCTGCCACAGAATCAATTACTACTATGCTAAATACTCCACTACGAACAAGTGATTCGGTTATATCTAGAGCTTGCTCACCTGTATCAGGTTGAGATAAATATAGATTCTCTACATCAACACCAATTTTTGACGCATAAACAGGGTCTAGAGCATGTTCTGCATCTATAAAAGCAGCTACTCCCCCCATTTTTTGTGCTTCTGCTATAATATGTAAAGCTACCGTTGTTTTCCCCGATGATTCAGGTCCATAAATTTCTATTATTCTTCCTTTAGGTACTCCCCCTATCCCTAATGCGTAATCTAGTGTCAAACATCCAGTAGGAATCACATCTATTTTTTGATAATATTTTTCACCGAGCTTCATTATTGACCCTTTCCCATATTGTTTCTCAAGGTCTGCTATGACCTGCTCTAGTATTTTGTCTTTTTCTTCCATAATAATTTCTCCATTTTTAGAACATATTTTTGATAATTATATTATACCGCATAATTTGAAATATTCAAAGTGTTTTGACGAAGTTTTTTAATTAATTCAAAAATTGTTGTATTTGTTCCATATTTTATAACAAAATTTTTGTCTCCTAATACACTGTGTTTATACACATTAACTGCATCCCTATCTCCTATTGCAGTAAAGAATACACCTGTATTATTGGAATTTGTATAACCACTTGTAGCTATTACTATGTCGCATGAACTATGGTCTAACATATTAGTGGCCATCTCATAAACTACTTCAGCGCTCACTTCAGAATACTGGTCTAATATTTTTTTATCTATATGAAGTTGATTTTGTAAAGATTGTGCAGAATAAACAATCAAGGCGTCATCAATAAATTGATAAGCGGAGTCAGTTTCATTTAGTAAGGTATCTGTTAACTTTCCCCCTGTAAAATTCTCCGCTATGCTTATTTTTAAATTTCTGAGTGAAAGAATTTCTACAACAGCTTCAGCAAGTCCTATATCTTTTGACGCATAAAAAGCTTTTTTTAAATCTTTTACAAAAACGGATACTATATTATCTTGAATATTCTTATCTACAGACGAAAGAAATCTAAATATTATTAAACTATCTCCATATTCTGTATGAACATAATAATCAAAAATATTGTTAGAAATTTTATATTCTTTCAAATAATTATTTATATTCTCTTCGGATAATCCAAAACATTTGATACAATAATTATCATAATCTAATTTTAAATTTGTTACAACAACATTTTTAAGCAAATCAAACGAATTCAAAGTATTTGTATTAATAACCATTATATTATTGCTGGGACTTGAATATGTACCATTACCACAATCAGCCATTTGATTTAGCGGAACTAACAATTCGCTGGCTTTTTTTTCTTCGTCTTCTACAAATATAGTCAAACCCTTAGAAAATGATTTGTAATCCAATCCCAATAAATCTTCTACCACAGCAAATTGTGTAATATTCAAGCCTATTTTAAATAATTGTTTAAATAATATATAATAGTTATCAACTATCCATTTAGCATTGTGATTGTTCATCACAACAAAAATTGACACATTCATTTATTCTCCCTTCAATACGCTTCTATTTTTAATAAAATAATCAATTGATGAATAAATAACCATAAAGAGTGCTAATATCCCAATAGCATATACTATGTATGAAAAAATATCTATACCTAACCCTTCGAACCAATTTTGTTGTTTGTTAATACCCAATAGCATCATACCAACTAAAGCTATATCTAGCAAAAGTGTTTTTATTTTCCCAGATTTATCTGCTGCGATTACTACACCCTTGGTACTAGCTACTTGTCGCAAACTGTTAACTAAATAATCTCTTGCAAAAACTAGTGCACATGCAATTATGTACACATAAACAGGTAATATTGCATCTTGTATTATAATCAAAATACCTGCCATCACTAATAACTTATCTGCAATAGGGTCTAAAAATTTGCCAGTATTAGTTACTTCATTGTTTTTTCTAGCAAGATATCCATCTAGAAAATCAGTTATAGATGCTATAATAAATAAAATTGTTGCAATTAGTTTCCCATAAGGAATTTCTACAATTAAATAAAATATCATTATAATTGGAACCAAAGCAATTCGCGATATAGTAATTTTATTAGGTAAATTCATATTAACTCCTTTTAACTATTTCCCCTATTAAATCATACTCACTATATGCGAGTATTTTAACTTCATAAAATGTCCCTTGTTCTACACCATCTATTGGCTCGCAATAAACTACGGTATCAACATTAGGAGAATTATATTGATTTCGCATAATAAGGACATCGTCTTCTATATTATCTAGAACACATAACAATGTTTGCCCTACATAATCTTGATTGTTTTTTTCAGCTATTCTTTTTTGTATTTTATATATTTTTTTGCGTCTAATCTTTTTTATTAATTTAGGAACTTGTTTTGGCATACTATAAGCTGGTGTGCCTTCTTCTCTTGAATATTCAAACACACCAACATTATCCATTTTGTACTTTTTTATAAAATTTTTAAGCAAATTAAAGTCTTTTGATTTTTCATAAGGGAACCCAACGATAAACGATGAACGAATTGCAATTTTTACTTTTTGCGCTTTTATTTTATCTAACAAAGAACAAATTGAATTATATGTACTTCTCCTATTCATCTTCTTTAAAATAGTATCACTCACATGTTGTAAAGGTAAATCAATGTATTTACAAATTTTTTCTTCATTTGCAATTAAATTAATTAACTTATCGTCTACTAATTCTGGATAACAATAATGTAGCCTAATCCATTTTATTTCTTCTATTTTTACTAATTCTTGCAATAAATCGCATATTTTATAATAACCATATAAATCAATACCATAACGCGTAACATCTTGTGCAACAATTATAAGTTCTTTTACACCATTTAATGCTAACGCATTACATTCATCAACTATATCTTCTATTTTTCGACTCCTATAACGCCCTCTTATCTTGGGAATAGTACAATATGTACAAAAGTTGTCACAGCCATCTGCTATTTTAACATAAGCGTAATGACTAGGAGTAGACAACAATCTGGCTGGATTAACTATATCGCAAACATTATAGTTGTTATCGTTATACAAATCATAAATTAATTCTACAATTTTATCATAAACATTTATGTCAACAAGCAAATCTATTCCTGGAATAGAAGTTTTTATATCTGCTCCATTTCTAGCAACTAGACACCCACATACAATTAATTTTTCGCAATTAGCTTGTTTATAGGTTTCTGCTTCTAATATTCTTTGGATTGACTCCTTTTGTGCATCCAATATAAACGCACATGTATTTAATATAATTATATTAGCTTCATTTAAATCCGTTGTAATGGTAAACCCCGCATTTTTCAATAGATATAAAATCTTTTCAGAATCTACAGTGTTTTTATCACAACCTAGACTAATAAGTGCTACTTTCTTTTCATTTGCATTCATTTTTATCTCCTATTTATTAACCCTTATCTCCATATAATCTCAAAAATTCTTCCATAGTTATGAAGATTTGACGCGGTTTTGAACCGTCAGGTTTTGATATATATTGTTTATCTTCCATTGTTTGAACTATTCTAGCAGCACGATTATATCCTATGCTAAATCGTCTTTGGATAGATGAGGTGGAACAAACTTGAGTTTCAATAGCATTTCTTAAAGCTGGAATAAAGTATTCGTCTTTAGTTGCGTCTGCCCCTTCACCAAAACTTGCTTCTGTGCTTCTCTCTACCATTATAGACTTTTCAATTTCTGGGTCGTAATCACAAGGATTATTTTCTTTTATGAATTTTACAATAGATGCCACTTCTTGCTGTGAAATAAATGGACCTAATAAACGAGTAGGCTCTTCTCCTCTTGGACAATACAACATATCTCCACGACCCAACAATTTCTCTGCGCCCCCTTGGTCAATAATTGTTTTGCTGTCGTTATAGTTAGTTAATGAAAATGCAATTCTTGAAGGCAAGTTCGCCTTTATTGTGCCAGTAATAATATCAACTGATGGTCTTTGCGTAGCCAAAATTAAATGTATACCACTTGAACGAGCTTTTTGTGATAACTTAAGGATTTTCTCTTCTATTTCTTTTCTTGTATTAAGCATCAAATCAGCCAACTCATCTACCATTATAACAATTTTATACATTTTGTCAATGGTACCATCTTTCACTTCTGGCATATCATTAAATTCATCAATGCTTCTAACATAATGCTGACCAAATACCCTATTACGGCGTTCCATTTCTTCACATGCCCATGCTAAAGCACTAACTGCTTGAGCTGGCTCTGTTATAATTTTTGGCAAAAGCAAATGCGGTAAATTTTCATAAATATTAAACTCTACAAACTTAGGGTCAATCAAAATTATTCTAACATCTGCAGGTGATGCTTTATAAAGTAAAGATATTATTATAGAGTTCATACACACAGATTTACCACTACCTGTTGAACCTGCTACAAGTGTATGCACAAGTTTTCCAACATCTGATAGTACTGGTTTATTGGTTATATCTTTGCCTAATGCAAAAGTTAATGGAGAAGAAGCATCCCTAAACTCTTTTGTATCAATTATATCTCTTAAGCCTACTGTATCGACTTTATCATTTGGTACTTCTATACCAAAAGCATTCTTTCCAGGTATAGGGGCTTCTATTCTTATAGCCTTTCTACTCTCAAGTACCATTGATATGTCATTAGAATACTGAAGCACCTTATTAACAGTTATGCCTTGTGGCATTTCAAATTCATATCTAGTAATTGCAGGGCCACGAGTTACACCTACACATTTAACAGAAATTTTAAATTCTTCAAACTTCTCTTCTATTGTATGAGCTTTTTCTTCAAATTTCTCTTGAGATATTGTAGGGATACTACTTTGAGTAGTTAATAACTCAAGTGGTGGTCTAATATATTTAGTGCGTTTTTTAGGCTTTGGAGCTTCTTTTTTAATCTCTTTTATTGGATTAACATTAGGTATAACATTATTTTCTTTTATAAATATATCTTTGGGCTTAGTTTCAGTATCAATCTTATCCTGTATTATCATATCATCATTTTTATTTAAACCCAATTTATCTAAAGCACTATTCCCTTCAATCTCAATGTTATTTTGCAAAAGGTTATTATTTTCATTTGCAAAATCTTGTTTCGCCACATCATTCGCATCCAATATAGGAGAAATATTTGAATT
Source organism: uncultured Clostridia bacterium (assembly GCA_944372745.1). Taxonomy (GTDB): domain Bacteria; phylum Bacillota; class Clostridia; order Christensenellales; family UBA1242; genus CAKVOD01. The sequence goes on from CALWAB010000057.1 coordinate 20,313, forward strand.
ATTATTTGTTTTTTCATGCAAAATTGTCTGTGGTTTACCCATTACTTGAACATCATCACCATCATTTACAATTATTTTTTGAGGTTTAAGTGGTTTGACGTCCGTCATTCCTATAGCATCTTCTAAGGTCATTGTATCATTTCTATATATGTCTGGTTTATATATATCTGAATTTATAATACCATTATATATTGTAGGATCAGGTTTACTGATAATTTTCTTTTCTTCTCTTTTTATGTTAATTGGTTTAGGGGTTATAGGCGTTATCAAGTCAGTCAGTTTATCCTGTTCTTCTTTTTCAACTTTAGCATTTAAAGTTAAAGGCATAGAAATAAATGTAGGCATACCTTTATTCTTTTCCATTGTTGCATTAGGAACACGCATTGTTTGCGTTTTTATATTAGGAGTTTTAGGAGCTTTCACTTTTTCTGTTTTTGTAGACATAAAGTTTTCACTTGATTTAACATGCTTATAATGATATTGTTTATCAATGCATATGCAGAAAAACACAATCATAAGAACAACAAAAACACAAATCACTGCTTCCAAAGGTAGTAATAGTCTTAATGGATAAAGTACAAAGGAAAAAATTGCACCGGCTGGTGTTATCGTCCCAAACGGATATTCCATACATTCCACAAATGACAAACTATAAGAAGAATTGGTCAATGACACATGTATGATAAATATCATTGAAAATGCTATAATGGTAAGAGATACAATAAAACTTTTTGAAAATTTATTTTTGTATCCTAATATTTTTGCCATACACCAAGCTATTATAAGTATAAGTAATATATATGCACAAGCTCCATATAAACCAATTAAAATATGATTTACAAGGTCTAAAATTGAAAATGCCATACAAATCAGCAATAGCACGGAAACAAATAATACAATTAAAGGCATTGTATTAGCTCGAGTTAAAATCTTTTTGTTCATACAAACTCCTAAGATGCAAATATGAAATATAAATTAATTATATCATAATTTAAATCTATATACAACAAAAAGATTAAAAATATTTAATAAAAAATGACAAAATTTAATACAAACTTTGTCAATTTATGTAAGAGTTTAATTTAAATTTAAACAATTAGATACTGTTGTTATATTTAAATTTTTATTTTTACAATATTGAATTATACTTGGCAAAGCTTCTAAAGTGTTTTTTGTAGGATGCATTAATATTAAATCACCATTTTTCAAGTTATTTGTTGTCCTTTTAATAATTAAATCCGTATTTTTATCACGCCAATCAATTGTGTCTTTTGACCACATAATAGTTTTGTAATTTAAAGCCGAAGCCACTTGTAGAGTAGTACTATTAAAATCCCCTGATGGTGGAGCAAACAATACCATCTCTGTCCCCGTTAGTCCTTTAATCACTTCATGACACATATAAATTTCGTTATAATTTTGTTCATAACTAAGTTTTGAATGTTCTTTGTGATTAAATCCGTGATTTCCTAATTCATGTCCATCTTTTGTTATTAGTTCTAACAATTCTGGATACTTATTAGCCCACGAACCACCTATAAAAAATGTTGTTTTTATTTCATTATCTTTTAAAACTTCTAATATAGGTTCTATGTATTCGTTGCCCCAATAGACATTAATCATCAAGGATACATTAGGTTGATTTGCATCTCCACAATAATAAGGTTCTACATCATTTTGACTAAAAACGCCTTTTATGTTATTATCATAAGTAATACAAAATAATGCTAGAAGCATACCAAATATACAAATATTGGAAAAAAATCTATATTTCATAAAAAACTCCATTTATTTATGTATATGCTTAAAAAATCAATTTTTTCATATTAATAAATAAATGGAATTTTTAAATTATATTTTATCAATGAGTTTTAAATCAATTCTACCTCTATTATCAACTTTTATAACTTCTACTTTTACTTTATCCCCTACTTTCACCACATCTTCAGTTTTATCAATGTGTTTATCAGATAATTTTGAAATATGTATTAATCCTTCTTTAATTGGAGACAACGATACAAACGCACCAAAATCACTAGTTCTAACTACAACCCCATTTAAAATATTGCCTACTTCAACTTCCATAACAATACTTTCAATTATACTTTTAGCGCGTTGTAAATTATTTGTATCCATACCACAGATAGTAACAAACCCATCGTCTTCAATATCTATTTTGACATTTGTTTCATCAATTATCTTATTGATATTTTTACCGCCAGAACCAATGACATCTTTTATCTTATCTGGGTCTATATTAAACGAAATAATTTTAGGAGCATAAGGTGATAATTCTTCGCGCGGAGCATTAATAGTTTCCAGCATTTTTTTCATTATGAATAGTCTTCCTATTCTAGCTTTTTCAAGAGCTAATTTTAAAATGTTATCATCAATGCCTTTGATTTTAATATCCATTTGGATTGCAGTAATACCTTTCTCAGTCCCCGCCACTTTAAAGTCCATATCGCCGTAAAAATCTTCTTCACCTTGTATATCAGTTAGGACATATGCCTGTTCACCATTTTTAATTAATCCCATTGCTATGCCAGCTACAGGTGAACTAATTGGCACACCCGCATCCATTAAAGCTAAAGTAGAACCACATACACTAGCCTGTGATGTAGAGCCATTAGAACTTAATACTTCTGAAACCGTCCTTATTGCATAAGGAAATTCTTCTTCACAAGGCAATACTGGTTCTAAAGCCCTTTCAGCCAATGCGCCGTGACCTATTTCTCGACGACCAGGACTTTTTAACATTTTTGCTTCACCCGTACTATAAGGTGGCATATTGTAATGATGCATATATCTTTTGACTTCTTCCTCTTCTTCTAGTCCATCAATTCTTTGCATCTCACTCAACATACCTAAAGTGCAAGTTGTAAGTACTTGTGTTTGCCCCCTAGTAAATACACCTGAACCATGTACTCGTGGCAAAATACCGACTTGACACCAAATTGGACGAATCTCATCTAGTTGTCGTCCATCTAAACGAATGCCTTTTGTAATTATATTGTTTCGCACTTTAGCCTTAGTCATTAAATTTATCGTATTATCTATAATCTTTTCAAGGTTTTCAATTTCAATATACTTCTTTTCAAATGCTTTCAAAGTATCTTCTTTCAATGACTTGTCCCTAATTTGTCTTTCAAATCTACCAAAAGTACTTAAAACATAATCAAGTTTGTCATTAGCATATTCTTTTATTTCTTTTTCTATTTGTTCAATTATAGGTTCTTCAACTATTGGTTGTTTTTTTTCTTTTTTATAAAATTTTATAATTTTATTTTGAAATTCTACTTGCTTTTTTATTTCACCATGAGCAAAAGTAATAGCATTAAGCATTGTTTCTTCATCCACAAAATGTGCACCTGCTTCAACCATCAAAATAGCATCATGTGTTCCGCTTACCGTCAAATTTAATTTGCTCTTTGCCCTTTGTTCATCATTTGGATTAATTATAAATTGTCCATCAATCAAGGCTATATTGACTGCACCAGTAGGTCCTTCAAATGGAGCTGAAGATATTGATAAAGCAATACTTGAACCTAGCATTGCGAGTACTTCTGGTGCTACATCTGGATCTATTGATAAAGGTGTAGCAACTATTGAAATATCATTATAAAACTTTTTAGGGAAAAGTGGCCTCAAAGGTCTATCAATTAATCTTGCCACTAAAATAGCTTGGTCTGTTGGACGCCCTTCTCTTCGTTTATATCCTCCGGGAATTTTACCTACGGCATATAGTTTCTCTTCATAATCAACACTTAGCGGTAAAAAGTCAACTCCATCTCTAGGCTTGTCAGCGACTGTTGCATTGACCAATACAACTGTATCTTGACATCTAATTAAGCAAGAACCATCTGCCTGCATTGCATATTTACCAATTTCAACCGTTACTTTTTTCTCACCATAAGTTGTCTCAAAAATTCTATTTTCCATATTTACTCCTAAGTTTATAATACACAATATATGGTGTATTCTATGCATAAAATACGCCGTATAAAGTATTTTTATTTTTTGCAAAAAAATGATAAATAATTACATTAAAGAAAAAGCCCAAAGACTTTTGGGCTTTTTTGAACATTTATCTAATTCCAAGTTCTGCTGCAATACTTCTGTATTGTTCAATATCGGTTTTCTTAAGATAATTCAATAAGCCTTTTCTCTGCCCTACTAATTTAAGCAAGCCACGGCGTGTATGATTATCTTTAGGATGTTGCTTTAAATGTTCATTCAAATGATTAATTCTTTCTGTTAACAAAGCAATCTGTACAGATGTTGAACCCGTATCTTTTTCATCTTTACCGAACTTAGCGATAATCTCTTTCTTATCCATAATTCTCCTCCATTATAAATACGCCTTAAGCGAGGTAATGCGTTGGAGATTCGACAAAACTTCGCAAAAGGTATTTAAATAATATCATATAGATTAACTATTGTCAAGCATTTTATAAGTAATTATCTGGCAAATCATTATAGAATAAAATAGTACAATCCTTTAATTTCATTTTCTTAATTAATTCATTGATAGCACTAAGAGTTTCAATTTGATATATTTTAGATTCATCAAATTTTTTATTTAGCAAACCCTTCTTTATATCTAAAGAGTGAGTTACATTTACTATTATGACTTTATCTGCTACTTCTGCTATTCTTTCTCCAAAATCTATATTAGCTTGCTTTTCTTTAGTACCTAATTCTACCAATCCAGGGGTAACTACAATTTTCTCCCCTTCAAACATTTTTAAAATCTCAAGAGCCTTTTTGCTCCCTTCAATACTGCCATTATATGAATCATCTAATATAGTAACGCCGTCACTTGCATTTATTAACTGTAGTCTATGTTCAATAGGCTGAAGTTTAGATATACCATTAGATATTTCTTGTAGCGTCAAACCCAATTTAAAAGCTAAACCTGATGAAGTCAATATATCTTCAATATTATGTTCTCCCAATAATTTAGTAAAACATTCCACACTTTCATTTTTAATATGAAGAGTAAAATGTGTACCCTCTTTACTTGTTTTTATATTATCAGCATAAACATCATATTGCTTGTTAAAGCCAGTTATCATTTTAGGTATTATAGTTTTATTATATAATTCGCAACAAATTTTATTTTCGCCATTAAAAATAATTGTCCCATTTTCTTCCAAGCCATCTACTAATTCATACTTTGTATTTTTTATATTTTCAAGTGTTTTGAATGTTTGAAGATGTTGCTCCCCTACACTTGTTATAATACCATATTGGGGAGATACTAGATCACATAGCTCTTTTATATCTCCGACAAAACGTGCCCCCATTTCAGCAATTAAAATTTGATGTGAAAAGTCTAAATATTGAATAATGGATTTTGTAATACCCATTGGAGTATTATAACTAAATGGACTAGCACATACTGAATATTTTTCCGATAAAATTGTTTTTAGAAAAAATTTTGTACTTGTTTTCCCAAAACTTCCAGTGATGCCAATTTTTATCAAATCAGGATTATTTTTTAATTTTTTCTTCGCTAGAACTATGTAACGATGTGCTATCAGTTTTTCAACTGGAGTCATTATTAAGTTGACTAAAGGAACTATCAAAGGTAGCATTATTGGAGTTAAAGCGACAGCAGCATATCGTATTGGGTCTAATACAACTGTAAATAACCAAATCAACAAAAAAGTTATTATAGCACAAATTACAAAGAAAAGATATTTTAATCGGCTCATTCTATTGGTTATCTTTAAAGGAGTTTTTTTAGGTGCATTATAAAGGTTATAAATAAATACAAAAGTCAAATAAAAATAAAATATAAGACCTAAATATGCCCAAAATTCATTGATATTTTGCGTGTCAAGTATTACATTTGTAACTATCATTAAAGCCAAACTCAATATAGATAACATAAATAATCTTGAAATATATCGGCCTTTTGTATCTTTAATCCATACAAAATATTCTTTTGTTCTATAATTTGATAATTGTAAAATTTGAAAAAATTTATATGCAACAAACCACATTAATATTGCATTGACAACCGATAAACCTATTGCAATATACATATGTATATTTGTTAAACTAAAAAATGTCATTTTAAAAAATCCTTTATTATTTTTATAACCTCTTTGCTTTCTTCAAGATAAACAAAGTGGGTTCCTTCTTTAATAATTTTTAAAGTGCTATTGCTAATATTTTTATTTAGAATTCTTGCCATATATAACGGAGTATCCTTATCTTTTTGACCCCATATTATCAAAGTTTTTGCTTTAATAAAATTTAAATATTTAGTTAAATCTTCATTTATAATTTTATTAAATACAATTTGTTCATCTCTTGATAATTTTTGATAATCACTTGACGCAAACTTTTTTAGAGCCGAACTATTTTTTAATTGATGTCTTACTAATGATTTTGTTATTTTATAACTAAATTTTTTTAAGCATTTTTTAATACTAGAACGAGATTTTATTCCTGCACTATTTATCAGTATAAGGTTATCAATATATTCTGGATTTTCGGCACTAATTATTATGGAAACTCGCCCACCAAATGAATGCCCTACCAAAGTTAAGTGATTAAGATTTAAAACTTTAATTAATTCAAAAACCGCTTTCGAATAAGAATATATATCATAATAACATTTTGGCTTATCACTTTGCCCAAAGCCCCAAAAATCTAAAGTCAGTATGTTAAAATTTTCAAAAGCTTTTAATATAGCGTATAAACTAAGATGATTACCACCCCATCCATGCAATAATACTACAGTCTTCTCTTTATGTCTATCGAAAAATTCATAATACAATTTATTGTCATCAAAATTAAAAATCACTACCCACCCCTTAATACTTTATTTTTATCTGTAGTAATTTTAATTTAAAATCCCATTAATTATTTTTAGCAATTTTTTGCATTTCAGCTTGGGATAATCTCAAATATAATGGCTTAATATTTTGAGAAAATTCTGCATTTGAAATGTTGTCTTTTACTATATTAATCATACTCACATTAGGTAAGTAAATCAATTTACAATTTAAATCTTGATAATAAGATAAATCGTCATTAGTACAAATAATAGAATCCCTTTTTATTAGATTGTTAAGTTCAAATTGATGTATTACTCTTTGATTAACTACTCCATTAGGCGTATTTTCGCCTATAAAATATTCATCAGCTACACCTTTTATTATCGCATAATCGCATTTATTAAAAGTATTGTATGCCAATAAATTCAAAGTGTCAATTGGAATAATTTTTTTATTTAATGCTTGTGCTATACCCTTAGCGACCGCCATACCAATTCTTATACCTGTAAAACTTCCTGTCCCTACACATACCGCTATGTAATCAAGTTCTTGAATGCATAAGTTAGCATCAAAACATACTTTTTCAATTTGTTTCATTAGAGTTTTTGAATGTTGCTGATTAGATTTATCAACATTTTCATATACTGTATCGTCTACAATCAAAGCAACATAACTTTCTTTAAAACAAGTATTGATACATAAAATTTTCATAGTTGCTCCACCTTTATATTTCTTGTATTGTCATCACTTTTATCAATTTCTATTCTAATTCGCTTTTTAGGAAGTAAGTCTTGAGCTATTTGTGGCCATTCTATCAATGATATAGCATTTGCATCATAAAAAATATCTTCAAACCCTAGCAAATATAATTCCTCAATACTTTCCAAACGATATAAATCAAAATGATATAAAATATGTCCTTCGTTATTTATATATTTATTGAGCAAAGCAAATGTAGGACTGGTAATTGGGGCATCAATACCTAATCCCTTAGCAAAACCCTTAGCAAAAACTGTTTTACCTACCCCCATTTCACCGACTAACTCTATATTAGTACCCCATTTTGTATTTTTCGCTAAATTATACGCTATTTCAAAAGTTTGTTGAGCATTATTAGATATATAACATTCCATATTAAAATAATATCAAATTTATTCCGCATTTGTCAATTATAAATTTATATAATTTGTCAATAATATATTATAAGGTGAAATATGGAAAACAAGATAGCATTTTTTATAGACGAAATATTTAAAACAGTAATTATATTTTTCATTTCATTAGTGTTTTATAGAGCAATTATGTTATCGTTTACATTATGTTTAATTTTATCATCTATAACATCCTTACTTTTAGGGATTTTATTTTACTTTTTAAAAACGAAAAAGGATGCTAAGAAACAACTTAAAGCATCTCAACTTAAACAAATTGAACAGATAAAAGAACAATTCTCATATGCAAGTCATAATGAATTAAATAAGTTTTTTAAAGAACTTTTTAAGGCTGAACAAAACTATAAAAAAGAATTGGTAATAGATGATAAAAAAACTATAATTCTTCCTTTATTTGAAAAGGATCTTTTAGACATAAATGACTTAAAAAAAATATACAGAGAAAATAAAAATAGACACATCCAAAAAGTACTAATCATTTGCAATAACTATACAGATGATTGTATAGCATTAATAAAGAACTTCAAAATCATTGAATATAAATTAATTAATATCAATGATTTATATGTCGAATATTTACTTCCGCAAAAAAATTTTCCAAACTTTAATGTGGAAAGACTTCCAAAAGAAAAATTTTCTTTCCAAAAATTTAAGAAATATGCTTTTAACCGCCCTAAAGCAAAAACCTACTTTTTTTGTGGATTGATTCTTTTATTCTCAAGTTATTTTGTTCCTCTAAGAATATATTATTTAATATTCGCGAGCATAATGTTTATTTCAGCTTTGCTTTGCTTTGTGTTAAACACAAAAAAAGTTAATGCTTAAAAGCATTAACTTTTTTAATAACGCCTATTTGCTAGGCAAAATTGTGAAAACCTTAATTTTCTTCAACATTGTTACTAGACTCTGCAAGAGCTTTATCGTAAGCAGCAAATATTGCACTTGTAATTTTTTCTCTTGTCTCATTATTCAAGGCATGCGCTATATCAACTCTTTCGCCTGTACTTAATCTCTTGCTTGGCATGCAAATGAATAATCCTCCTTTACCATCCATTACTTTAGCATCATGAACAACAAAGGCGTCGTCAATTGTGAATGTCGCTTTCGCCCTCAAAGGCTGATTAGGTCTGTCAACAATTTTCACTCTGAATTCTGTAATATTCATTTCAACCATCCTTATTTTAGTATGAGAGTCTTACATATAATACTATAAAATGTCGAAAAATACAAATATTTTGACGATATTTTTTAAAAAAAAACTATTAATTTTATCAAGTTTTTTTTATTTGTAATTAATCTCACACTATATTATTTCTATATTTTTCCATTTTATGCTGAAAAATAATTACAAAATTTTAAATTGCACATATATTATTTTTATGAATAGTAAAATTATACACTTCATAGGCATTGGCGGTATAAGTATGAGTGCATTAGCAATTTATTTGCATAAAAAGGGGTACATAGTACAAGGTAGCGATTTACAAGCCAATGATGAAACTAAAAAATTAAATCATTTAGGAATATCAACATTTATTGGACACAACAAAAACAATATAAAAAACGCAAACTTTTGTGTCTATAATGGCGCTATAAACGAAGATAATCCAGAATTAATTTACGCTAGAAAAGCTGGAATGAAAATATTAGAAAGAAGTCAACTTTTAGGTCTCGTTGCAAAAGATTTTAAATATACTATAGCTATTTCAGGCACACACGGCAAAACTACAACAACCGCTATGTTAGCTCAAATTTTTGTTAGTGCGAATTTGAATCCTACTGTGCACATAGGTGGAGATTTCTCTTTCATAGGCGGGAATTTTCTTTATGGAGATAATAAATATTTTATTACTGAAGCCTGTGAATACAAAAAAAGTTTCTTAAATATTAGCCCACAATATGCAATTATTACAAATGTTGAATTAGACCATACCGATTGTTACACAAATTTAGAAGAAGTTTATAAAACATTTTATGATTTTACAAATCAAGTAGAAAAAAATATCTTTATTAATTATGAAAGCCCTTTTGTGAAATACCTAAATTTAAATAAAAATACTATTACTTTTGGATTTAATAAGAATTCAACATACAGGGCATATAATCTAAGACAAGTAGACAATAAATATATTTTTGACATTACGGCAAAAAATAACTATATCGGTACTATAAAATTACAAATCCCCGGCAAGTATAATGTCAGTAATGCTTTAGGAAGCATAGCCCTCGCCCATTATTGTGGCATACAGTTTGACATTATCAAAAAAGCACTTGAAAATTTTACTAATGTTGAAAGAAGGTTTGAGTTTATAAAGCAGATAAATAACGCTGATATTTTTAGGGATTATGCACATCATCCAACTGAAATAAAAAATGTATTACAAAACGCAAAAATGTTAAACTATGATAAAATCATTTGTTTCTTTCAGCCACATACTTATTCTAGAACACTAGGACTATTTAATGATTTTTTAAATTGTTTTGACAACTGTGATAAACTATACTTATTACCCACTTATTCTGCTCGTGAAAACGCCATTAAAGGTGGTAAAAGTGAAGATTTATATGAAGCACTTAAAAAAATCAAAAAAAATACATATTTTATTAATAAAGAAGATTGTTTAAAAACTATTGATGCCAATTCTCTAGAACATAATTTAATTTTATTAATTGGAGCCGGCGATATAGGAACAATCTTTTAATAAAAAAAAGAATTATTATAAAAGCTCTTGCACATTTGAATGTGCAAGAGCTACTTTATTATTAAAGAATACCACGAAATTTAACCATATGCTTTTATTTCATTTGTGGGAAGAATACGATATCCCTTAATGTAGGTTGGTTTGCTAAAATTGCTACAAATCTATCAATTCCAAATCCTAATCCACTCATAGGAGGCATACCATGTTCCATTGCTAAAATAAAACTTTCATCAATTTCAAAACTTTCTTCATCCCCCGCTTTTTTGTTTTTAGCCTGTTCTTCAAATGCTTGTCTTTGTATTATCGGATTTACAAGCTCTGAATAAGCTTTTACAATTTCAGCCCCATTTACTGCAATTTGGAACATATCTATAATTCGGTCATCTTTGTCATTATGTCTTGCCAACGGAATCAAAAATGTTGGATAATTTGTAATTACTGTTGGCTGAATTAATGTAGGTCTGATAGTTCTTTTGAATGCAAAATCTACAGCAGTAGGAATAGAAGTTAAAGCTTTAACTTCACCTGCATCAAACCTATTTAAAGACAATAAATGATTTTTAAATTCTTCAATGCTCTTTATTGATAAAATGTCATAGTTAATTTCAGCATTCAAGCTATTTGTATAATCAAGCTCATAAAATTTAGAGAAATCTATTTCATTATCTAAATATGTTATTTTTAGGTCACCTTTGGTTTCCATAACCAATCCTTGAATCATCTTCTTTACAAATTCAAGATTGTCTTTATAGTCCCAATACGATGCATACCATTCAAGCATAGTGAATTCTTGAAGGTGCATAGCATCCATACCTTCATTCCTAAAATTTTTGCCTAATTCATAAACTCTATCAAACCCACATTCAATTACTTGCTTGAGAAATAATTCAGGCGCTATTCTTAAATAATAATCTTTGTCCAAAGCATTATGATGAGTCATAAATGGTGCAGCAGCAGCCCCACTCGCTACATTTTGCAAAATTGGGGTTTCTACTTCCGTAAACTTATTGTCGTCTAAATATTTTCTAATATATCTAATAGCCTTAATTCGTGTCTTAAGTGCATTTCTAGATTCTTCATTAGCGATTACATCTAAGTATCTTTGTCTAAATTTTTTATCAGCATCAGTAAGCCCGTGCCATTTTTCAGGGAGTGGTCTTAACGCCTTACTTAAAATCACATAATCTCTTACGCGTACAGTCAATTCGCCTTTATGGGTGTTGTACAACTCGCCTTCTACACCTACATAATCCCCTACATCTACATTTGATTTAAAGAAATCAAATGTTTCAGGACATTCATTTAATGAGATACTAAATTGAATTTGTGCATCTACATCATACAATTTAGCAAAGATTAATTTACCAAAACCACGAATAGCGGTAATTCTACCACACAATTTTACTTTTGTATCTAGTGGTAGACTTCTTGCTTCTAAAATAGTATGAGAGCGTTCATATTTATCCTTATAAACTACACCATCTCTTTCTTGAATTTTTTTCAATTTTTCTAATCTAATTTCATACTCATTGCTGGCATCAATACTTGTCATATCAACATCCATAATTTATCCCTTCCTTTTATTTACAAACTAAAATATTATACTTTAAAATTTTATAATTGGCAAGCATTTTTGTTAATTATTTTGTTATCAAACTTTCTTTGCTAAATGTTTTCATTGTAACAAATACTGATAAAACTGCATAAACAATGTTTATTGCTAAAGCTCCCCATAAGTATGCATAATTCATAACACCTGCTAAAAGCAATTTGATGCTAATTATGACATTATAAATAGGTAAACACATTGTCCACATAGACACATCAGCTACATCAACATACATTGTAGCAAAAGCTATTATCATTGGCAAAAACATTACAATAGTTGATTTACTTTGTGCTTCCTTCAAAGTACTACTTGTACTTGTCAAAATCAATAACAGCCCACTAAAGAGTGCTGCTAGCATTAATAAATTGAATACAACCAATATCACACCATCAACTGGTAAATATATGGAAGAGAAAGCACTGGTTGCAAAAACATCTTTTGTCAAAAGCATAGACAAGACAATAGATAAGACCTCAGCTATCGCACTCAAAAAACTAAAAATTATAATAACGGTATACTTAGCAGACAAAATGCTAAAACGACTAGCACCTGTAGACAACAATGGTTCAAAAGTATTTCTTTCTTTTTCTCCTGCTACTAAATCTGTTGCTATTGATGCCCCGCCAATTGATATTAGCATTGTCAAGAGCATTGGAATAATAAGATGCAAAATAGCACTATCAGTTCCATATCTATTAATGTCGTCATAAGCCTGTGATAAAGATAAAGAATTTCCAGTTATAGGTTCCATAGATAAATCGGGGTCTATCTCATTAACCCTATCCGCAAGTAATTTTTCACTATAGGTATTGATTAAATCTACTATCACTCCTGCTGCCGTACTTCCACTTGTAGATCTATCATCATAAATAACTTGTATATCAACGCTTTTTGTTGTATCTTGAATATCATTTAAAAAAGTATTTGTTACTATTATAGCTAAATAAATATCCCCATCTATAAGAGATTGTTTAAAATCTTCAACCTCGACATAAGATACTTGTAAAGAAGAGTTTAAAGAAAAAATATTATCATTAAAATATTGATATTCTTCACTATCTGTACTTAAACTAGCTATTGCATCCCCTTGAACAATCGTTAATCTAGGATTAACTGCCTTTTCAGTTAAACTGTCTCCACTTAGACCTATTATGAGAAAAAATAAAGGGAAAAGTATTAAAGGCAATACAAAAGTTGCCAATATACTTTTTTTGTCACGAAAAGCATCCTTTAATTCTTTTTTTAAGACAATATTATATTGATTTAACATTTTATTTTTCATTTTAATTTTCCCTTTTAACAAGTTTTATAAATGCTTCTTTAATAGTCTTAGTATTAGTCAGTTCTAAAATTTGACTTAAAGTCCCAGTACATAGCGTTTGTCCACGATCAATTATGAGTGCTCTATCACAAAGTTCCTCTACTTCTTGCATATTATGAGAAGATAAAAGAATTGTTTTCCCCATCTTTTTGCATTGCTTTATAAAATTTAAAACATCTTCGCTAGCCAATATATCTAAACCTGATGTAGGTTCATCAAATAGCATAACTTGTGGATTATGAATGATTGCCCTTGCAAAAGAAGTTTTTTGCTTCATCCCCCTTGAAAATGTTCCACATCTTCTATCTAAATAATCGGCTAATCCAAATACTTCAACAAGATAATCCATCTGCTTTTTTATTGCTTCGTCACTTAGGCCATTTAATTGTCCAAAATATTCAATATTTTCCCGTGCCGTAAGTCTATCATATAATCCCGTATCCCCGCCATATAAGACCCCTATACATTTTCGTACCATAGCGTCATCTTTTACTGAATCATATCCACAAACTTTTATATCGCCATAAGTAGGTTTTAGAGTTGTGGCTATCATACGCATTGTAGTAGTTTTTCCAGCACCATTAGTCCCTATTAAACCAAAGATTTCACCTTCTTTTATATTGAAAGTTAAATCATCTACGGCTACAAAATTTTTATCATACTTTTTAAAAACTTTCGTTACATTATTGAGTGATAACATTGTTTTCTCCTTGCAAGTATTTTTGATAATGAAGTCTAATATGACCCTCACTAATATATTTATTTATTTTATTGGTATTTCTTTTATTTGTAATAAAGTCTGTTATTATTGGGTTTGAAAATAAAATACCTATTTTTAAAAGTCTTTTATTTAATTTATCCATTATTTTATCAAAGATATTACTATCTTTCATAATAAAATGCTCAATTTCAAATTCTTCCTTATGGAACTCGTATCGTACCTTTTTAGAAACATAATTATTTATTTTCTTCATTATATAATCGTTTCCGTGTCCGTATTTTGCAACAAATTTAGAAAATGTATTAATGTCAACTATTTCAAAGTCATAAATACCATTTATTTTAAATTTAAAATCATCTAATCTGTCAAAGAGAAGTATATTCCCTGTTTTAAAAGGTAAATTCTTATACTTTTGCAAATTTATAAATATTATGCTCGCTCTAAAATGCTTAGGATAATAAATTTTTTTTGTCACTCTACCTTTGCGTGGTTTATTCAAATTACAAACCTTATATACTTTAGGTAGTACACCACCTTCCAATTCAAATTCCCCTGTTGAAAATTTGTCATAAGGCTTGCCTTTAACCACAATATAAGCCACTTGGTTTTCATCTACTATTAGCTTTGTTCCAAGTTTAATATTCATCAAACTTATTTTATTTTGTGTACATTTTCCTTCTTCAAATGGCGATAATATTTTCCTTGTAAACATATAAAATAGTTTACCATATAACATACCATTTTGCAAGCGAACCAATATAATTTCTTAAATCATTCATAAATAGTTTTAACAACACATAAAATAAATAAAGCTGGAGGAACTTATGAACAAACTCTCAAATATACTTGGTCGTCCTATCATTTCGCTATACAATGGACAAATAGAAGGCACTATTATAAATGCTTCATTTGATAAAAAAATGCAAAAAATTAAATATCTACTTATTCTTAATGAGCCTATTGAAACTACTACTGATGATGTGCTTAATGAAATCAAAGTATTGCCTACAAAAGAAGTATACAATATTGGACAAGATGCTATTGTCGTAAGAAACAATAGTTGTATAAGCAATTACAGCAGTTTAGAACCAAATATCCAATATATGAACCCTATCAATGCAGAGGTATACACTGTTTTAGGAACTAGATTAGGTAAAATTCTAGATATAAATTTTGACGATTCATTTAATGTAATATCATGCGCTATAGACAATGATACAAATATTTTAATAGAAAAATTAGCCGTTTTAGGAGATGGTCTTGTTTTAATGCAAGACAAAGATAAAGTAGTCTCTATCAATCGTTTTAACATAAAAAAACCTAAAATAAAAGAAACTAACGAACCTATTAAAATATTAAGGAATGACATCTCTTTGGATAAACACACAATAAATTTAGATAAAATGCCAACAGCGTTGCCTTTAAAGATAACAGGGTCGGCAGATTTGTTGCTTGGCAGAGTTGTCACACAAACATTATACAATCATTCAAAAGAAATAATTGCTAAAAAAGGAAGTATAATAACAGCAAACACTATTAAAAGTGCAAAGCAAAATGGAAAAATAAAAGAATTATACATTTTTTCAGCATAAATACACTTAATTGAGTGTATTTTTTTTCATTTTGTCAAAAAAAATACTTTTTTTAAATTTTTATATCAAAATTAGTGACAAAAATTAATTTTTATGCTAATATATATGTATATTATATAGGAGTATAGGATGTATTGGATTGATATTGTATTTATCGTTCTTATAGTCTTATTTGCACTATGGGGACTAAAACAAGGCTTTCTAGCATCATTAATATCATTAGTTGGTATAGCACTCTCAATTGTGCTTGCTGTTTGGTTAGCACCTCCATTCTCAAATTTTATAGACAATTTGTTTAATGGGTCAATTTCAAGTATGTTTGCAGACCTAATGAATGGAGTTGTATCTGGCTTTGGTAACCTAGATTATACCCTAACTACAGCCACAGAAGCTTCTACACTAATTGATTCTTTTGATGTTAATGGCGTACTAAAATCTTTAATGGATATTATGCTCGGCAGTGAAATACTTGCTGAAGGAACAAATGTTTTAGCTTGGTTCTCTATTAAACTAGGCGGATTGCTAACTACACTTTGCGGAGCTGTACTACTATTCTTATTGATTAGAATTGCTCTAGCACTTTTAGCTAAGCTATTTGATAAGATAACCGAAAATAGAGCAATCAATGGCTTAGATAGAGTGCTTGGATTCTTCTTTGGGGCAGTAAAAGGATTGCTATTTGTTGCAGTAGTTATTGCAATACTTAATATATTATGTGTTGTTCCAGCTATTAACGATTTTGTCACAACTTGGCTTGACAAAACAAGCATACTAAATGATTATGCTAATTGGATATTTGACCTTATTGACGGTTTTACGTCTAGATATAACATAACATTAGGTTTATAAAGGTATGATTATTCATACCTTTTTTATTTGTAAACTTAATAAATGTATAATTTAGCTATTATTATTTTAATGCTCAAATAATTTAATTTTATGATATACACAATATATGGTGTATTATCTCTTTAAAATACGCTATATAATTTACTATAAAAATTTATTAGTGGTTTCAACATAACTCAGTTATGAATGAGAATTATAAATAAAACTTCAAAATATAAAAAAGAGTATATAAGAAATACTCTTTGATTTTAATCATCTAAATTAAAACTTTTCATTATATCCATAAGGTCTTCTTTAGGCTTTAAAGCTTCCAGCATATCAAACTTATCTTCTTTAGATGTGTCTTGTTGCTTACTTATGCTCTGTTCTAACACAGTCAAATAACTTGATTTTTTATCAGGTTGAATGTCCGCATCTTTATGTGATTTTTTATATTGAAAATTATCAAAATCATCAAATTCACTTTTCAAAAATTTTTCAAAATCCCCTTCCCCGTCTTGATTTAAAGAATCTTTCATTGATAATTGATTGTTCAAAATCTCATTTGTTTTTTCTCTGTCTTTTCTTCGAATCGTAGGAGTTTCTAATGTTTCATTGGGCTTGACAACATTCGGTTGATTATTCCCCCACATTCTTGAAAGCAATGTCTTAGCATAAATTTTTTCCGCAGTCTTATTTACAGTACTTGGCATTTGCGTTAATTCAGTTTCTTTTGCCAAAATTTTGTTCAAAGCATCTTCAAATTCATTGAATAAAATTGATATACCACTTCCCTTTTTGATATCTGGATATAAGGCCTCTATTTCATTAAGTATATTATTCCACTTTTTGTATAGAACTTTTACTCTTTTAATTTCCAATTCATAAATTGTCTTGGCACTGGATTCAATTTCCTTAGCTGTTTCAACTGCAACAACAAGTGCATTTGATATCTGGTCATCCTTGCTATGATATGTATCCAATTCCATTTTACATTGCATAAGTTCAGCTTGTGCTTGCATTGATTCCTGTTTTAACTTTTCAAGCATATCTTCATATTGACTTTTAAGCGTATCTATATACGCATCAACTTCTTGTTTATTATATCCTTTTCTTTCAATATCAAAATCTTTCATATTTTCTCCTTATTTATCAAAAAGCGTAACCTATACAACTGAGCCCCAAAAATATTAATGAATATAAAAATAATTTTAAGTACAACTTATTTTTGAAAATTAAGTATACAATTATAAATGATATAGATATACTTGCAACTAATGGAGTCAATACATAATAGAAAGGCAACATAAAAATATCGCGCAATAAAAATACGGTAGCCACTAATATTAAAGCAATGCCTGCAAAAATTGACGAATCTAATTTAAATAGTATACCTCTTGTTAAAACTAATATTCCTATAACATACAAAAATATTGGAAACCAATAATCTACAATAAATGCAAATTGTGGAATATTACAAAGATTTAAAATTAAACAAAGTAAATATATTGCAATTAAGGTAAAGAATACAATATTATAAATAGTTATTTTTTTCAAGTTAGTTCTCCGATAAATTTTCTTTCCGTTGTTTCTTTATTTTTTCTACTTTAATATTTTCATTTTTTAAAGTTTTATTATTATCATCTATTTTTATATTATCCATAGGTTCAATGATTTGTTTGTGCTGGGCATTTTCTTCATTACCTTGATTAAGTCTTTGTACATTTAATGCTCTTCGTACTTTACGCCACTCCATAGCTGTCACATAAACTAGCAACGCAAAACCTGCGATAACGAACAAAACACTAACGACTTGAGATACAGGAATATTAGTATCACCTATGAACAAGATTTCACTTTCCTGTCGCATCCCTTCTAAAAAATAACGCTCTATGCCATAAAGAATTAAATAGAATGCAGAGACTATGCCATAAGATTTAGTCTTTCTAAATATGACCATTAATACAATAAATATAAATAGACAAATCATACTTTCGTAGAAAAATGTAGCATAATGCCACTCTTGAAGTCTATCAATATAGACGGCAAATGGGAACCACTGTAAATCAGGGTTTGTTACAACTGTACCATATACTTCTTGATTAGCAAAATTCCCCCAACGCCCTATAGCTTGAGCAATAACCAAACTTGGTGCAACCAAATCTATAATTTTTAATAGATTTTGATTCCTAATAATTGCATATAAAATAAGCCCAATCAGACCACCAATTATCCCGCCATAAATAGCTAATCCACCATTCCATATGGATATTGCCTCGATAAAAGTATAAGATTCTCTAGAGAAAATAATGTAATAAACTCTAGCCCCTACTATGGCAAGTGGAAAACACCATAATAAAATTTCATAGGGAAAATCTTTGCTATAGTTTTTGATTTTTGCATTATAACAAGCAACCAAAACAGCGACAAGAACGCCTGTCGCTATGATTATGCCATACCATTTAACTGATAATCCAAATATTTCAAAAGCTACGCCGACTTCCAACAAATTTAACATTGCTTTTCTCCATTGTTTTTTATTATATCACATAATGTAAAAATATCAAATCATTTTATATCAATACTTATGAAACAAATACATCATTTTCTTTAATAGATTCATCTTGAGTAGCTAAAGCTATTTTACTAATAGAAATTTCATATGCTACCCTATTCTCTATATTATTTTCATCAATTTTCTTTTGATATTCTCTACTTTGAATTCGTCCTTGTAGAACAACTTTTTCACCAACATCTATTGATTTTACAAATCTAGCATTTCTTCCCCACGCTATACAAGGAATGTAGTCTGATTTATTATATGCTCTATTCACTGCTAATAGCACATCGCAAATTTCTCTATTAAAAGGTGTAGTTCTATAAATTGGTTCTTTACAAATATACCCCGATAATTCAATAATATTGGTTGGAGCATTATCAAGTTTTGGTACAATTTCTCTAACAAATATAGTTAACGCCAATTTACTCTTACCATCTACTTGTTTATTATAACTTCTAAATTGTCCCTTTAATGCAACCATATCCCCCATTTTAATCCCTTCTTCACGCAATATCCTTTCAGAGATAGTAATTGGGATAATATCACTTTGCCCAGAAAGTCGTTCTATTTTGATTAACATATTATAGAAACCCTCTCCATAAACTTCGTGACTAAACTCAGCGTTGCTCACTATTTCTCCAAAAACATAAACTTTATTGTTGTTCATTTGCTCGTAATTCATTTTTTACCTCCATATGTACTTTATGAATTTTTGCTTTGAATACCTTGACTATTTATTATATAATTGTCGTCATAGACTAAATCACCAATACAAGTAATTGTAAATCCCTTCTTTTGAAGGCGGTCAAGGACTATTGGCAGTGCCTCTAAAATGTGATCAGAATTATTGTGACAAAGAATTATGCTTCCATTTTTCACATTATTTAGTATTCTTATCGTAATTTCTTGAGCAGACAAACCCTTCCAATCTAATGAATCAACATCCCATTGTATTGTTTTTAATCCTAAACTATCTGCTTGCTCTATTAAAGAATTGTTATATGCTCCGTAAGGAGCTCTAAATAATTCAACTTGATTATTAGTTATTTTCTCAATCTTATCTATACAAGTTTGTAGTTCAAGTTTTTGGTTTTCAGCACTCAATTTTGTCATATCTGGATGAGTATTGCTATGTGTCCCTATTTCAAATCCACTTTCATTGATTTTTTCTACGAGGTCTGGATGTTCATCCACCCAAAAACCTACTAGAAAAAATGTGGCTTTTACGCCATACTCTTGGCATATTTCAATAATTCTTTCTGTTTTATCTGCACCCCATGCTGCATCAAACGAGATTGCAACTTTAGCTTCTTGCGTATCTAGACTATAAATGGGAACTTTCCTAATAGTTTCGCCCAAGAACACTCCTGCTGCTCTCCCCCCATCTAAGTTAATACATAATAATGCTAATAGTACGAATACTATAATCAATTTTTTTATGTCGTTTAACTTTAAAACCATAAATTTCATTTATGCACCTCAATTATATAGATATTTAAATTAAAAAAAATTAAAACTTGTGTCAAAAAATATATTTTTATGTCAAATATATAGTTCTCCTAATATGCTTTATATAAAATTATGATTTAAAATATTTTTTTAGAACTTTATTTAAAAAATATTGACTCAATTAAAAAATTAAGAATAGTATGTAATAGGTTCGTTGCTTATTTCCCTACTTCGCAATGAACCTGACTTTTGACCAGCAAGGATAGGAAAAATGAGTTTATTAAAACTAAAAGATGTCAGTCTCAATTATCATTCACCTAAAGGCGAAACACAGGCTTTAAAAAATATTTCCTTTGAAGTCAAAGAAAATGAATTTATAGCCATCGTTGGACCTAGTGGTTGTGGTAAAACTACTATTTTGTCACTTATAGCAGGAATATTAAAACCAAGTAGTGGCGAAATCATTAAAAACGATGACGGCGAAAATTTTATTGGATATATGTTTCAACGCGATCATTTATTTGAGTGGCGTACAATTTGGCAAAATGTAATCTTGGGACTTGAAATACAAAAGAAAAAAAATGCTCAAAATTTTGAGTATTTAAATAAACTCTTACAAAAATATGGACTATATGACTTTAAAGACAAATTCCCTAGAGAATTATCTGGAGGAATGCGTCAAAGAGTAGCACTGATACGCACATTAGCACTTAATCCCAAAGTCTTACTGTTAGATGAACCCTTCTCAGCATTAGACTATCAAACTAGATTAAATGTTTGTGACGATGTAAATAATATAATCAAAAACGAGAAAAAAACAGCAATATTAGTGACTCACGACATTTCAGAGGCTATCTCTATGGCAGATAGAATCATCATTTTGACTCCCCGTCCTGCCGAAGTTAAGAAAATAATAACACTAAACTTGCAAAAATATGGCACACCATTCAATAGGCGTGAATGTAGCGAATTTAGTAAATTATTTAATGAAGTTTGGAAGGATTTGGAGAATTAAATAAATGAAACATTCAAAAGAAAATTACTCAAAAGAGCATTTACAGTATTTAAAAAAAAGAAAGAACAGTAAAATAGTTGTTCTCTCTAGTCAAATTGGATTGCTTATTTTATTCTTAGCTTTATGGGAACTGCTTGCTAGAACAGGTCTTATAAACTCCTTTATCACGAGTTCACCTTCAAAAATAGTAAATACTATTGGTGAATTGTTTGCAAGCGGTGAATTATTTATGCATATGGGGGTTACATTACTAGAAACACTTGCAGGCTTCTTTATAGCATCATTTCTTGGTACGCTTATAGCCATATTACTATGGTGGAGCGAAACCGTGAGAAAAATTCTAGAGCCATATATTGTAATATTGAACAGTTTACCTAAAATAGCGTTAGGGCCGTTAATTATAATATGGGTAGGCTCTGGAACAAGTGCGATTATAGCAATCTGTGTGCTAATATGTATTATAATCACTATAATAACAATGCTTAACGCTTTCTTATCTTGCGACGAAGACAAGATATTGCTTATGAAATCAATGGGAGCAAATAAATTTAAAATACTTTTTAAATTAGTTTTACCTTATTCAATCCCAAATTTCATTTCAATGCTAAAAATCAATGTAGGAATGAGTTGGGTGGGCTCTATAATGGGTGAATATTTATCAAGCAGTGCAGGACTTGGATATTTAATTGTCTATGGTTCACAAGTATTTAGACTTGACCTAGTAATGACAAGCACAGTCTTGTTATGTATACTTGCAGGATTAATGTATTTCGCAGTTGCTCTTCTAGAAAAATACTATATTAAAAAGCATAGATAATATAGACTCACAAAAGACAAAAGTATTTATTGAGCAATTATTCAAAAGTCTATCCTTATCAATAAATCATTGATAATATGGTGCAGTTTTGCACCATATTTTAATATTTAACATAAAAACACTTATTCTTTATAATACGCTTTTTATGACAAAAAAGATGCACAATATATCTGTGCATCCTTTTAATTAAACCCTGCAAATAATGGAAATCATATTTTTTATTATTTAACTTTTCGTTTCTAAATTTTTATTTATTCTTTTTATCATTATTATCATGACAGCCACAATCACAATGTTCATCGTGGCAACCGCAATCACAATGCTCGTCATGACATCCACATGAACAATCATCGTCGCATTCACAATGGTCATGATGACAACCACAATCGCATCCATGATAGTCATTTGGA
>CALWAB010000058.1 GCA_944372745.1 uncultured Clostridia bacterium
GAATAGAGGCAGAATCGAGAGCATTAACACCATATTTGGTATGAAAGTGTACGACAGTAAGGATAGACCTACTAACTCTGAGTTTATCGCACTAATCGCAGACAAAATGCTACTTGATAATGCTTAAGAGCAACTTATTCTATAAAAAAAGTTTCACAAAATTTTAAATTACTTTCTGCAACGAAGCAATATTCATAAAACTACAATAGTAAATTAAGTGCAATCTAATATAATTATTTAATTCAATAAGATTGATTTTATATTTTAATTTTGCTAAAATCATATTATGATTAGAAAATTAGCGAAAATAGATTACATTGATTTACAAAAATTATTTAAGCAATTATATGAAATACACTACACAAATAGAGAAGATGTATTTAATCAAACCCACCCTATTATAGAATCATATTTCAATGAGATATTGTATTCCAAAAGTAAATTTTGCTATGTATATGAAATGGACAATCAATTAGTTGGGGCAATACTAATTAAAAAATACAAAACTGAAAATTATGTTACTTTAAAGCCTAGAACAATTTATGAGATTTATGGCTTAGTAGTAGACAAAGCATACCGTCGACAAGGAATAGGTACTGAATTATACAACTTTATAATAAAGTTAGCTCAAAAAAACAAAATTGACGCAATTCAAGTAGAAGTTTGGGCATTTAATCACGATGCTATCAAATTTTATGAAAGTATAGGTATGAATGTAAAAAAATTTACTTATGAACACTTATTACAACCATATAACCAAACTACCGAAAAATTGACAGTTCGCACAGTAACAAAAACTAAACTATGACTTTTATTGACAACCAATTTAATAATAATTTAAATATTTTATTTAATGATTGAAGCATTTAAGTTGCAAATAAAATTTATAATTTTAATAAATTTAAAAAGCGTATAATTTATTTATTAAAACACGGAGTTCGTTTTGGGATTCACCCCAATAGGACTCCGTGTTTTATTCATATAATATGTAATGTTTAAACTACTACGCCATTATTAGAATTACTCTTACCATTCAAATTTATCAAACATGTGCCATAGTCACTAGCAGTGAATGAATATGAATTATTTAAAATTATTCCATCGGTAAAAGTACTACCCTCAAAACTTACATTTGTGTTAAATGGTTTGTTCACGAATATTTTATAATTATTTCCACTATTCAATTCCTATTCAATAAATATGTCTCCACTAATATAATACTGATTTAATATATTATTATTTTCATCTGTCACATATATAATTGCCCCAGAGAGAAAATCTGCATTGACTGTGACATTGCTAGCGGTAGAAGTGATACCACCAACATAATGATTGACTCCACGAAAGTAGAGATTGCCTTTGTTATAAGAATTTGTGATAAGTGCATTGCTCCAGCCATACCCTACAACACCCGCACCACAAATAGTGCCTGCTGTAGTATCTACGGTAATATTGCCAGAATTATATAATTTATCCGCTGTAATAAGCCAACTATTACCTACTACACCGCCAATGTCAATGCTCGCTAGTTCGCCAGTTACGACAATAGATGCACGATTGGAAGAATTAGTAACCGTATTAGGCGTATTGTACGCTACGCCTCCTAATACCCCACCTATTTTTAAAGCATTCACTTCAGTATTCCCAACTGCTGTAATGTGCCCAATACTATGACAATTAGTAATTGTAGAATTATCACTTCCACCAACAACACCACTTACAAAAATTTCCGCTTGAACCCCATCAATGACATTTACAAATAAGTTATACCATTCAACGCTTAAATTTTGCACAACGCTATTTGTAGCTATATAGCCCAATACGCCCCAATATGTACCACCAGTTATAGACACATTAATATCTTCGCTAAATGTAATTTTGTGTCCATTGCCTTCAAAATAGCCATAAAATTTGTTAGTTGCATTGCCGATAGGCGAATAACTTGTACTTGTATACTCAATATCATTAGCAAGTTCTATATATACAGGAGAATCACTTGTCCCCCATAGCTCACTATGTGTACCTAGATAAATTAATTCACTTTCGTTTGTTATAATAATTGGATAATCCTGTGAATCCCCACTTCCTGCTGGTTGTGTCCCTTCTGCAAAAATAGGAAGTCTATCATAATAAAAATTAGGAATATAAAAAACTATAACAAATAAAAATGCTAATAAAATATATGTTATTGATTTGTATGTAACTTGTTTACGCATATGTTTACTCGTATTGCTGTTAAAATTAATAAATTGCTCACGCTTATCACTTGCAATATGAACACTGGTATGCGTAATTTTATCTCTACAGACTACCCCCCCCCCCCCCTACTTTTTTGTGCATTTTGTACATATTCTCTCGCTCCATTTCTCAATATTTTATTATACCAAATTTTATGCAAAATACAAAACATTTGCGTATTTCATTTTGTCATTTTATACAATATTTTAAAAACAATATTCACTAACATTAAAAAACGATTTTAAAAAGCATTTATAATTTTGAATAACTCAAATCATTATAAATGCTTTATTTTTCATCAATAAGTTTTGATTTTGAAGCAATTTTGCCCATTTTACTCTTTTTTATTCCATTAATTTCATCTTGTCCCAATAACACTCTTGTTAAATCATAAATATTATTTACAGATAATTTACCTATAAATTCTAAACTATTTACTTTATTTTTCGCTTTGCCCTCTTCGATAAGTTTTTGATAAATTTCCATTAATTTGGGTTTCATATCATTACCTTTAAACTTGCTATCTTTTAGCAAATAATCATAAAAGTAATATTCATAGTGATTAGCATTAATACAAAAATAGCGACCATGTACTAAAGCATTTCTCAATTTATTAATATAAGGGAAAACCTCGTCTTTATCCATTTTTAATAACTTCGCCACTTTTTCTGCATTATAATAATTATTTGAATTTGTTAATATTTGTCTTAAAGACGCAATTCGCAATACATTAAAAATTGTATGGCAAAAAACACTATAATCATTATTCCCTTTATAATATCGTTTATATAAATCATAGAAAGATAAATCACCTTTACTATTTAGCATATTATCTACTAGCATTTCTAATAAGGAAATACACAAATACACTTGATTCTCTAAATACATTGCATTTTCTTTTGAAGGAAAACATTTTGTTAATGAATATGGATTTAAAGTATGATTTTTCAAGTATTGATTTATGAACATTCTTTGATAGCGGTCTATATTGTCAATCGTTTTATTTCTATAAATATATCCCACATTATTGGAAGTAATTTTGCCTTGTTCAAGTTTGCACACCATATACCCCATATCCTCGTCTACAAGAATAGACAATAACTTATTT
The DNA here is from genome assembly GCA_944372745.1 of uncultured Clostridia bacterium. Lineage (GTDB taxonomy): Bacteria > Bacillota > Clostridia > Christensenellales > UBA1242 > CAKVOD01. The sequence goes on from CALWAB010000058.1 coordinate 3,347, forward strand.
AAAATGCTCAAATCAGAATTATTTAAAATTATTGAATATTTATTGTCATTATAAATAAAATTAAATTCTTTTGTATGGTTTGAAAAATCTGATGTAAAACTACTCTCTTCTGACAATTCATCATTATGGCATAAACAATTTCTTATAATTTTAAAAACTGTAAAATCATTAATATTATTTTCTCCTAAAATGCTTATAAATTGATTTTTTATTTTCGCATAAGTTTCATAATATGATTGATATCTTGATTTTTCCTCTGAAGATAAATTAGGTAATTTTTTAATTAATTTATCCACATTTTCTTTTTTTATATCGCTTCTAACACATTCTAAAAGCAATTCATAACAATACATATTCAACATATCAATAGTAGTATAAAGACTTACAAATAAAAATTGTTGTGTTTCATTTATGCCCAACATTTCTTGCATTTTAACATTTTCAGCACATTTAATAATCGGTTCACCAGTAGACGCGCTTTTACATATTGCATCGACAAAATAATCTGCCAGCATTACATATAGCTTATTAGTACATTTGCCTTGAAGAAAATCATTCCACTCTTTCCCCTGAACTAAATAACGATTGTTTGCCATTAAAAACCTCATAAAAATTCACAAAAAAAAAATAAAATAAGCACACAATATCGGGGGGATAATTGTGTGCTCTGGAAACACGGCAATGACCTATCTTCCCGGCTCGTCTCCAAGCAAGTATTGTCGGCGCTGAGATGCTTAACTTCTGTGTTCGGCATGTGTACAGGTGGGTCCATCTCGCTTATATCACCGTGAATTGTATAATATCTAAGTCTTCACTTAGTTATTACCTTCTTTCTCGCACATTGGCAACTGCATAGAGTTCTTTGAGCAACTTTTGCTCGTATTTACTGTGATCAAGCCCTCGACTTATTAGTATCGGTCAGCTCAATGCATTACTGCACTTACACCCCCGACCTATCTACCTTGTTGTCTTCAAGGAGTCTTACTAGTCTATCACTATGGGATATCTTATCTTGGGGCGGGTTTCACGCTTAGATGCTTTCAGCATTTATCCCTTCCGCACTTAGCTACCCAGCCGTGCCACTGGCGTGACAACTGGTACACCATTGGTGCGTTCACT
>CALWAB010000059.1 GCA_944372745.1 uncultured Clostridia bacterium
GTCAAGTGATGTCGAATTTGACAGCTAGATTTGGAGATTTAGTTGCGATATTACATAGCGGGCTATCTTCAGGTGAGCGTTTTGATGAATGGCAACGGCTGAGAAGTGGAAAGGCAAAAATAGCTGTGGGCGTTCGTTCAGCTATATTTGTTCCACTTGAGAATTTGGGGGCAATTATTATTGATGAAGAACATGATTCAAGTTATGTAAGTGAGAGTAATCCGCGTTATAATACACATGAAGTTGCCGAATTTAGAGCGAAATTAGATGGAGCTAATTTTATCTTAGGAAGTGCTACTCCAAGCCTTGATACATATCTGCGTGCCTTGAATGGCGATTTACAACTTTTAGAATTGCCAGAGAGAGTTAACAAACACAAAATGCCTAAAATTTATGTAGTTGATATGTGTGCTGAAGTATCCCGTGGAAATACTTCTCTTTTCTCTTATAAATTTCAAGATGAATTACAAAAATGTATAGAGAATAAAAATCAAGCAATAGTTTTTATTAATAGAAGGGGGTATTCTTCTTTTGTTCGTTGCATTGATTGTGGTTATGTAGCCAAATGTACTGATTGCGATGTTTCGTTGGTTTTACATAAAGAAGATAACCAGTTGAAATGCCATTTTTGTGGTAAGCGTTTTAAAGTTTTGACAAAATGTCCTATGTGCGGAAGTGAAAAAATTAAGCAGGGGGCTATAGGAACGCAAAGAGTTGTAGAAGAATTGAAAAAAGCTTTCCCTAATGTGCCAATTTTCCGTATGGATAATGATACTACTAAGAAAAAAAATTCACATTTGGAAATTTTAAGGGATTTTGCACAGAACAAACCTAGCATACTAGTTGGGACACAAATGGTAGCGAAGGGTCACGATTTTCCAGATGTTTCTTTTGTCGGTATTATTGATGCCGATATGAGTTTACACTTTTCTGATTTTAGAAGCAATGAACGAACTTATCAATTAATTACACAAGTTGCAGGGCGTAGTGGCCGTGCTGAAAAAGAAGGTATAGTGGTATTGCAAACATATTCGCCTAAACATTTTGTTTATAGAAAAGCGGTAGATAATGATTATAAAGGCTTTTTTGATAAGGAAATCAATTTACGAGCTGTAACAAATTTCCCACCATTTTCTAAAATGGTCAGATTACTTTTTGTGGGCGATGATGAATTAAGAGTTAAAGAGAATTTATCTAAGATTTATTTTAAAGTGAAAGATTTATTGAAACAGTATGGGAATGATGTTTATTATTTAGAGGCAATGAGTTCTCCTGTAAAACGAATACAAAATAAGTATAGATATCAAATTTTAATGCGTTATAATACAACTTTGCATAATGAAGTAATACAAAAAATATACAATTTAGTCGATGAAAATAAAGACAAAAAAATATCCGTTTTTGTAGAAATAAATCAACAAAACTTGAGTTAGGAGTTAAAGTGAACATATTACTTGATTATAATTTAAATGAATTACAAGACTTAATGGAGAAATTAAATGAGCCGAAATTTCGAGCTAAGCAAATTTTCAATAGTATTTTGTCGGGGCAATCTTTACAAGAAAATACTACTTTACCTAAATCGCTTAAAGAAAAATTGGAAAATTACATATGGAATCCTATAGAGATTTATAGAGAATTCAAAGGTAAAGATGCAATTAAATTTCTTTATAAATTATATGATAATAACATTATTGAAGGGATTTTGATGTCGCATCGTTATGGTAATACGCTTTGTATTTCTACTCAAGTAGGTTGTAGGATGGGTTGTAAATTTTGTGCTTCAACACTAGATGGACTTATTAGAAATTTATCTGCAGGCGAGATACTGGGGCAAGTTGTAGCAGTTAATAAATATTTAGGTGGGACAATAACTGATAGGAAGATAACTAATTTAGTCCTTATGGGAAGTGGCGAGCCTTTAGATAATTATGATAATGTTTTAAAATTTTTAAAGTTAGCTACATCAAAAGATGGATTTAATTTTTCTAAAAGAAATATTTCATTATCTACTTGTGGTTTAGCGGATACGATTGATAAGTTGGCTAAAGATTTTCCTGGCATTATTTTAACCATATCTTTGCATTCGTCTAGTCAAGAAGAAAGAGAGAAAATTATGCCTATTGCTAAGGCGTTTGACATTAATACTATTATTAAAAGTGCTAAAAATTATTGTGAGAATAGCGGAAGAAGAGTAATTTTTGAGTACACTTTGATTGATGGTGTTAATGATAGGCAAATTGATGCTGAAAATTTAAAGAAATTAACTAAGGGTCTAATGTGCCATATTAATTTAATACCTTTAAATTATGTAAAAGAACGCGGATTAAAGACATCAAAAAACATAGAAAAATTTGAAAAAATCTTGAAAGAATTAGGTTGTTCTGTTACTGTACGCCATTCGTTAGGAAGTGACATAGATGGCGCTTGCGGACAATTAAGAAGAAAGATTTTAAAGGGGGAGAACAATGGCTGAATTAGGTCGAGTAATGAGAGTTGTAGGAGCAGATGTACTACTATATAATAATAACCAAACTATCAAAGCATTATGTCCTAAACAATTAAAATTACAAGGATTATGTGCTGGTGATTTTGTAGAGTATATGTATGATGATTCAATTAATAATAACCTTATAACAAATTTACTACAAAGAAAAAACCATATTGACCGACCTACAATTTCTAATGTAGATAATGGCTTTATTGTTGTGAGTGAAGTACCGCAACCTGATTTTTATATTATTGATAAAATATTAGTAAATCTTGGAATAGAAAAAATTACGCCTTTTATAATTATAAGCAAACTTGATATTATAACTGAAAATTTTATAAATATAATAAAGTCTCAATATAAAAATTGCGTTCAAGATATAATAGTGTTAAGTGCATTAAATAAAGAAGGACTTGAACAATTTATTGAAGTCACTAGAGGAAAAGTTTCAGTATTAATTGGACAATCAGCTGTGGGGAAATCTTCTCTTTTAAACGCGTTAGGTATTGAAAAAATAAAGACAGATACTATCGCTTTAAAAGTGGGCAAGAAAAGAGAAAGAGGTAAAAATACTACAAAAAATAGTCAATTATATTTAACAGATTACGGAGCTTTAATAGCGGATACCCCTGGTTTTAAAATGTTAGATTTAGAAGATTTAGAACCTAATGAATTAACTCATTATTTTCCTGATATTAGAGACTATGCAGTTAAATGTCAATATTCTGATTGTACTCATCTTCCTGATAACCAAGGTTGTCAGGTAATAAAAGCATTAAATGCTGGCAAAATTTCTCAAGATAGATATAATCGCTATATTCGCTTAAAAAATACAATTTTGAAGAATAAGAGGAAAAATTATGGCAAATAAAATATCAATATCAACGTTGCCTTTTGAATTTAAGGATATGCCTTATAAATTTGAAAAGTTGCGGGAACTAGGTGTTGATTATGTCCATTGTGATATAATGGATGGGGCATTTGTACCTAATAAAACTTATACCCCTAAAATGCTCAGTGAAATAGCGGGAAATATTAATTTGCCATTAGATGTACATCTAATGGTAGAAAATCCACTTGATTATCTTGATATATTAAGTAAATGTGCTACTTATTATACTTTTCATTGTGAGTGCTTTAATGATAAAAAAGAACTTGATAATGCTATAAATCAAGTTAAAAATAAAGGTTTAAAAGTGGGAATTGCAGTTGATTTAAATACAGAAGTCATATGTATAGAAGCGATTTTAAACAAGATAGACCTTGTACTTGTTATGAGCGTTAAAGCGGGTGCTGGTGGACAAAAATTTGATGAAAATTCTTTAGAAAAAATAAAATACTTTGATAACTATAGAAAGCAATATAATTTAAACTATCAAATAGAAGTTGATGGGGGAATTAATGGAGATAATGTAGCGAAGTGCATTCAAATGGGGGCCAATATAGTGGTATCAGGGAGTTATGTAGCTAAGGCGAAAGATATGCAAGTGGCTATAAATTCTTTAAGAATTAATTAAAAGAGACTTTAATGTGATGATGGAAGGATTGCATCTACAATAAAGTCTCTTTTCTATTCTTCATTTTTAGGTCTAAATAGCAGTTTTAAGATTCCTCTAAGGAATTTAGGTGCTTTTAAACAATAAATTTTCATAGATAGAATACCTCTATTAAATTATATGTTAAAAAGTCTCTTATTGTTTATTATTTGTTTAATAAAAAAACGACTAAGTAGGTCGTGAAGTGAACCCCAAAATGGGTACACAAATAAAAATACACTAGGAATGTAAAAAATAGTATCTTCTATGATATAATGCCATAGGAGGTATTTTTTATGGCTAGTAAAGGACAAAAATATAATAGGTATACACCAGAATTTAGAAATGAAATTGTTTCCCAATTTCTAAATGAACATAAATCCTATGGATATCTTACTAAAACTTACGGTATTTCAAAGGGAACTATTTGTGTTTGGGTTCGCAAATTTAAATTAGGGCATGACCTAACATCAGATAACCGTGGTAGACCAAAACAACCAAAAGAATTGGATTACAAAGAAAAGTATGAGATATTAAAAAATTACCAAGCCTTCCTAAAGGCACAACGAGAGAAAAAGTAATTTTCATCAACGCCAATATTGAGAGATATAAACTTTCTAATATGCTTGAAGTGTTAGAAATTTCAAGAAAAACTTATTATCAATATCGTAATGCAGAAGATAAAGATTACTATGACTATGTTCTAATTAAAGAAATTTTTGAAGAAAATAAAAGAACTTATGGTTATCGTAGAGTTTGTGAAGGCATAAAGGTTAAATATGGTATAACTTTTAACCACAAAAAAGTAGCAAGAATAATGAAGAAATATGGGCTAAAACCTGAATATATAAAAAGGATTAGACCAAATTATAATCAAAAACGAATACAGGAAAATGTTAAACCAAATCTGGTAAATAGAAAGTTTAATACGAATAGAGAGAATCAAATATGGGTAACAGATATAACTTACTTAATATTCAATAATAAAAGATTGTATTTATCTACTATATTAGATTTATACGATAGAAAAGTTATTGCGTATAGAATATCTAAATTTAACAATAATCAACTTGTAATAGATACATTAAATGAAGCAATAGCTAAAAGAAAAGATGTGCATGGAACCATTATACATAGCGACCAAGGTTTCCAATACACATCTAACGAATACAAAGCCATTTGTGAATCCAATGGAATACAAATTTCAATGAGTAGAAAAGGTACTCCAATAGATGACTCTCCAATGGAGAGTTTTCATGGGATTCTCAAAAAAGAAACTTTGTATAATAATGATATCAAAAACATTAAAGAATATCAAGCACTTGTTGAAGATTGGATAGAATTTTATAATACAAAAAGGTTAAAAAATAGGAAGAAATATAAAACTTCTTCCTAGTGTATTTTTATTTGTGTACCCATTTTGGGGTTCACTTCAGTCGTTTAAATTAGTTTACTTTTTTTAAGCATTTTGTGCAAACATAGTCTGTTCTTACAGTTCCGTTTTCATCCTCAAGTCTTACTTTTTGTAAATTAGGCTTAAAAGCTTTATTTGTTCTGCCACTTACATGTGAGTGAGAATGGGAAATTTGTTTGCCTTTTAATTTACCTTTACCACATATACTACAAACTTTTGGCATAATTAACCTCCGAATAAATATTTGGAATAATCCATAACATTCGTATAAAATATTAATCAAATTAATATAATAGTTTATACAAGCGTTTCATACTTGTATATAATACACTAATTTACAAAAAAAATCAAGTATTTTTATAAATCTCTTTTTATTTTTTATAAATATAGTTGATTTTTTGGAAGAAATGTAGTAAAATAACAATGTCGATTACAGCATAAGATGAGGAGATTGCAAATGGCAGTACATACATCTAATAATTATGGGAAAATATCTATAAGTGATGAGGCCATCGCTAATGTAGCGGGCTATTTTGCGCTAGAGTGTTATGGCGTAGTTGATTTAGTTCCAAGACGCTTATCAGATAACTTAGCAGAGTTATTAAAAAAGAGAAATTACAAGAAAGGCGTTAAGGTAACTACTCACGATAATAAGATATCGTTAGAATTAAGTGTTATTTTAAAATATGGTGTTAATATTAATGCTGTTGCCGACAGTTTAAAAAATACAGTGAAATATAATGTAGAAGATTTCACAGGAATGATTGTGGAATCTATAAATGTAAATATAATGGGCGTCAAAGTATAACTTTGTATGCCTTCTTTTGCTTGCGATTAGCAGGCTTTTCGGAGGATATCAATGACAAAGACTATCAATGGTGCAACCTTTAGAAAAATGCTTTTTGCGGGTTGTAGCAATTTGGAAAAAAATAAAAAATATGTCGACTCTCTCAATGTGTTTCCAGTGCCAGATGGAGATACAGGTACAAATACATTCTTAACTTTAAAATCAGCAATAAACGAAATTAATAATTGTACATCTAATAATCTTGAGGATTTGAGTGATGCACTTGCTAAAGGTTCTCTACGCGGAGCAAGAGGTAATAGTGGTGTAATATTATCCCAAATTTTAAAGGGTATATCTCAAGTTACTAAGACTTGTACAGAAATCAATACAAAACAATTTGCTAAAGCACTTAAAGAAGGTGCAGCTATAGCATATCAAGCGGTAACAAAACCCAAAGAAGGTACAATGTTAACAGTCATTAGAACTATGGCAGAAGAAGCAGGGACTGCTTGTAAGAAAATGACTGACTTTGAAGATTTTATGAAATATGTTATAGATAAAGGTGAAGAAATACTTCAAAAAACGCCTGAAATGTTACCAGTTTTAGCTAAAGCAGGGGTAGTTGATGCTGGTGGCCGTGCTTTGATGGTTATTTTCCAAGGTTTTTATAAAGTAATTATTAATGATGAATCATTTGAATTTGAAATGATTGATACGGCTACTGTTTCTGATACTATAAAGGAATTTCATGTAAATCTAGAGGCTTTATCAGCTGATATTGAATTCGGTTATTGTACTGAATTTATGATAATTCATATGTATAAGAAAACAACAGAATCAGACATTGATAAGCTGAGAGAAAAATTAATGTCTATAGGTGATTCAGTAAATTGCGCAGGGGATTTATCGTTAGTAAAAATTCATGTTCATACTAACGAGCCTAATAAAGCGTTAGCATTTGGTCTTGAATTAGGCGAATTATACAATATGAAGATAGAGAATATGCGTGAACAGAATCGTGAATTGCGTAGAATCGCTGAAAGTAAAAATGAAAAACCTTATGGTATGGTGTCTGTATGTGCAGGAGATGGTTTGAGTGCTGTATTTAAAGATCTCGGAGTAGATTATATTATTGAAGGGGGACAAACAATGAATCCAAGTGCTGATGACATTGCGAAAGCAGTCGAAGCAGTGCCTTCAAAAAATGTATATGTTTTCCCTAATAATAAAAATATTATATTAGCCGCTGAGCAAGCAAAAGCTTTAACTCAAAAACATATATATGTAATACCTACTACTAGTGTACCTCAGGGCATATCTGCCATCTTGGCGTTTAACGCAGATGCTGATAAAGATGAGAATATCAAGTTAATGAATGAAAGTTGCAAATCAGTTAAAAGTGGTTCTATAACTAATGCAGTAAGAACTACAAATGTAGATGGTTTTGATATACAAGAAGGTGAAATTATAGGGCTTGATGAATCTCATATTAGAGCTAAAAGTGAATCTATTGACCAAACTTTAGAAGAATTAGTGTCTAAATTAGTGGATGAAGATTCTGTAAATATTACTTTATTCTACGGAGCAGGGGTAGAAGAGTCTCAGGCATTACAAATGCAGGAGAAATTGGCTAGCAAATTTGAAAATTGTGAAGTTACAGCACTATATGGTGGTCAGCCAGTATACTACTATATTGTTTCTGTCGAATAAAAAAAATAATGGATGTTATAAGGTAATGAAAGGCCATATTTTATGGTCTTTTCGTGGTATTTAAAAGTAAAAGATAGGAGAGATGAAAATGATTATGATTTAAAAATTTGTATAAAAATACTAATTTGTTACTTTATTTTGTATGTTCTTTATATTTTTGAGAAAAAAAAAGTAAAATCAAAGAATTAATTTAATATTATATCAATTAGCACTAAGATAAGGTTGCTTACTATTACTTTCATATTTTTTTAAATTTGTTCAATAGCTGGTATCAATTTTGTTATTAGAACTTAAAATTTTATATTAAATACTTTTACTATAGTAAAAAGTTGCTATATTTTAGTGTAAAAAATATAATTATTTAACAAAAATTTTTAAAATAACATATATTATTAAAAAATTTAAAAATTTTTAAAAAAGTTTAATAAATTAGTTGACATTTATTAAATAGTATAGTATACTAATGGAGCATTGATTGGGAGCTTAGCTCAGTTGGTAGAGCACCTGCCTTACAAGCAGATGGTCATAGGTTCGAGTCCTATAGTTCCCACCAGCACATGCGTGCTTTAAGCGGGAGTGGCTCAGTGGTAGAGCGTCACCTTGCCAAGGTGAATGTCGCGAGTTCGAATCTCGTCTCCCGCTCCATTTTTTTATTAAGTTTGGCGCCATGGCCAAGTGGTAAGGCACAGGTCTGC
>CALWAB010000060.1 GCA_944372745.1 uncultured Clostridia bacterium
GTATCAAATGATGATAAATCTAAATATATTAAAGCACTACACATTTTGAACATGTAACTCATGTCAATTACATTAGATGTATCAAGATTAGATATTTCTAATTGTGTTAAATTAGTGCAATCTGCAAACATTGATGACATATCAATTACATTAGATGTATCAAAATTTCTTAAATCTATACTTTCAACTTTTAGCCCACCAAATAAGTTTTTACATTGTTTAGGAGCATATATTGTATTATTTGAAACATATTCAAAATTTTTATTATTATAATATACATCAATGTTACAATTAAGTTTTCCTAGTTTAGAATAGTTATTTGAGGCTTTAAACACAAATCCTATTTTTTCAATTTCGTAATCATATAGTGTGGTTTCAGTTTGATTGCTATATAATTCTAATGTTTGCTCTATAAAATCAACATCTAATATTGGACATTGCTCAAATAAAGCTATAAATGTAGTATTTGTAGTTATTTTATATGTAGATACATCAACAATATCTATTCCATTGACTGACCAACCAACAAAATTATAATATTTTTTTTGTGGTTCATTTGGTATTGTAACTGTATTATTGATATCGCATAGTTCTACATCGTATACTTCATTATCTACGGTAAAAGTAACAATTAGTTTGTCTACATTTTGATACGCTTCAAGCAATTCTTGGTAGTATTTAATTTGTATTTGTGCTTCATCTAGTTGTTCTGTTAATATTTCTAATTGTATAGCATAGTCTTTGTTGTTATTATCAAGTTGATTTATTTGTCCTGTAAGCTCTCCAATTTGTGCGGCATAGTTTGATATTTGCTCTCGATACTCATTGATTAAGTTCTCGTAGTACTCTTTATCTACACTTCCTGAGTTGTAGCCGTCTTGATAAGCATTGTTTACATCTTCTGTAGTATAGATTTTCGACCCATCAAATGTGGTCTTGATAACATCCCAATTTATGACTGTCCACACGACCATAAATGCTATAAGTCCAGCAAGTAGGATACTGCCTATAATTGCTAAGATTTTGCTTGTTTTTGATTGCATTTTACCTCCTTTCCACGAGCAAGCGTATTCCGTTATCGCCGAAATACTGCTCTATGTATTCTGATTGTTCTACACCTTCTACACTAATTTGTAGGCGTGTTTCGTTGCTTAAAAATTGAATTGATATATTGATAGTTGCCTCACATTCTAAGTCACCGCTTACATTGTAAAAGGTCATTGTAGCCACTGCATATATGTACCCAGCACCGATTGTTGTATCTATGAGTTGGTACTCATTTAGCAAAACATTGTACTGATACTTACTACCGTCAAATGTAGCAGAAGGCAAGGTTGTTGAGTAACTAAAAATTGAAAGATTGTCGTTGGGGTCATCGTAAAGCGTCAAGCTTGTAGCAGAGTAATTGAGAATTTGTTCTGTATTTGTTGGTATGTCGATTGACCCATTGACATAACTTTCCGCCTTGAGTTCTTTGACAAGTCCAATAGTTGAGAGTATGCCAACCGCTATGACAATAGCCCCAAGCGTATACATAAGAAATGTTCTCGATTCCTTGTACTTAAGCATTATGACAATGCACACAACTATAGCAATGAGTATTACGCCTGTAACTATTGCGTCCGTAATGTCGCCAAGAAATGAGAAGCATAGTAATTGATTAATCATAGCACTACCTCCTCATACTCATTGTTGATAGCATTGTCTGAAATGTCTAGTGTTACGCTTGCACTGCGTATAATCTGCTTAATGCTCGTGTTATATAGACATCTGTCAAGCAATCTAATTGTTGTTGGTTGTTCGCTTATGATTGTCAATGTGTCTATTTCCAGCCCGCTAAAAGCGTCATAGTCAATGCCAAGTATGTTGTAGTTGTTGTTGGTGATATAGGGCGTATCAATGTCAATTATGATATTGATGTCGCACAGTTCTGTGGCAAGTAGAGTATTGCGAGTATCGAAAGATAAGCCCACAAAATAACCTTGATATGCGTCGCTATAGCGATAAGTGAGCATATTATCTGTAAGATTGTACACAAACCTTGATTGCCAATAATCAGTGTCAGCCTGACCATATTTAGGGTCGCAGGCTATACTGCCATATATTGATTGGTTTGCGTTCTTTGCTCCGTTTTCATCATAATGCACCTTGACTACCGCATAATTTTTGATTATGTCTGTGACATTATCTTCCTTGAACTGTCCACTTTCTGTGTCGTATTCTTGTATAGTAAAGTAGTCCGTTAAGTCAATAGTTAAGTAGTAATCACCATAACCAATACTAGCACTCTTTATTGCGTGCATAACGGCGTCGAACACATCGCCATATTCGTACACAACAGTTATTTTTTTTGGTATAGCAAACTTATGTTCTCTGTAGGTATACGAATATTGACCAGTTAACTGTATTCCAAAAGTGCGGTTGTCAATTTTAATAATCATAACTTCGTTGCGATTGAGTTTTGTTCCAATGCTCCCATATTGACCACGATAACCACTCCAAGTAATGTCGTTGGTCGTGTCATAGTAGTAGAATTCGTTGCGTACACCTTCGTTCGCTTGTTCTTCATTGCCAACATTAATTACACTTGATTCATATTCACCTAAGTACTGCATACCAGTAGAGCGATAGTCATTACTTTGTAGGTTATATGTAGTGAAATAGTTGTATCTCAGTTCCTGCAGAACAATGCCATTTTCATTGGCATTAGAGTAGAAATTCGCTTCCATAAACCAGCGGTCTTCGTACTCGTCTTTCTGCTCATCACTGAGTTCATCCGAATTGACAATGTCTAGTGCGACCTGGTCATTTATGTTATTTATACCTAAGGTATAATCATTCACAAAAAAGTGAATATACATATAAAAAATAGACAAAATAACCGACACCACAACAAGTGTGATAAAGATACCTTTGCCTAAATTTTTGAGTTCCATATAACCTCCTTTTTTGATAATTTAAAACTAATGATAGTGGAGTAATTGTGTAACGAGTGTGTAGTGATTGTAAAAGTGTAGTTAAATGCCAAGTTTTGCTTTAGCGACTTGCTTTTTGTATGATTGCTTGTCTGCATAAAGTTTTTGTCTGTCTTCTGCTAGTCTCTGCAGATACTTTTGCCAGATAATCGTCATTTTGCACCTCCGACATTTTCTTTCTGAACCAATCTAGCAATAAATAAGCCCAAGTGTCTATATAATTGTCATAGATTAGTTTAGGATTTTCGACTTTGCGTGTAATAGGGGTCTTTCTGCAATAATGACCTTGTTTGTCTTTGTAGGCAATAAAGCCTACTTGTATCTCAGTCAAATTTGACATAGTTGACCTCCAATCCTTGACGAAACATCAAGTTTTATCTTATTATAAAACATAACTTTAAAGAATGTCAAGTATTTTTATGCAAAAAATTGATGTTTTATAAACAAATTTTGCTTTTTTTAAAAAAAATTGACTTTACAAATTGTAAACTATATAATAAATTTATGAATAAAATCAGAGAATTAAGAAAATTAAAAAAAATAACAATGAAAGAATTAGGGCAAATATTGAATTTATCTGAAAGTACAATTTCATTATATGAAAACGGAAAACACGAACCAGATTATGCTACATTAAAAAAAATAGCCGACTATTTTATGGTGTCGACTGATTATTTGCTGGGGCGAAACGATGATACAAAAGAGAAAAATAAAGGTGTTTTGATACCTGTTTTAGGCGAAATAAGAGCAGGTTCGCCAATGTGGGCTGAAGAAGATATTATTGACTATGAGGAGATTCCAGAAGTTTGGACACGCAGTGGAGAATTTTTCGGTCTGAAGATAAAAGGTGACAGTATGGCACCGAGAATAAAAGAAAACGATGTTGTTATATTTAAAAAACAAGATTATGCCGAAAATGGTGATGTATGTGCTGTGTTAATAAATGGGGAAGAGGCAACTATAAAAAATATTAAAATTATTGACAATGGTATTGTCTTAATTGCAAACAATCCCGCATATCCACCAATGGTATTTACAGATAAACAAATTAAGGAATTACCAGTCCAAATTATTGGTAAAGCAGTTGAATTAAGAGGAAAATTTTAAAATACAGGAGATAAAAATGCAAGGGTTTAAAAATGTAACTTTTATGGCAGAAGTTGAAAGCAAAGAAGTTAAGGAAAGATTAAAAGAGATTGAAAGAAAGCAAAGCACTGCCACTTTAATACTTGTATGTATATTATTTGTGAGTTTAATCATTTCAATAATATTACAAGCATATCAGATTGCTATAGTTGTATTTGTGGTAGAAATGTTTATATTTTATTTAGTAAGGCATTATTTTAATGATAAAAAAAGACCACTGAAAGAGGTCTATACAATAGCACAACACAATGATATGATACGACACGATGAAATGATAAGATTTAGAGAAAGGCAAAGATTGGAGGAATTGTATAAGCCTAAAGAACCAACCAATCAAGAAAAAGAAACTGTCAATGTAGAAAAAGAAACGACAAATGCAGAAGTTCCTAATGATGTAAAATCTGATTTTGATAATTTTGACTTTTAGCGTTAGAAGATAATGGGAGTATAATTATGAATAATGCAGTGATATATGCCAGGTATAGTTCTTATAGCCAAACCGAACAGAGTATTGAAGGACAAATACATGTATGCCAGGAATTTGCTAAGCGAAATGGGTATAATGTTATAGACATATATGTTGATAGGGCGATGTCAGGCACTAAGGATAATAGACCTGCTTTTCAAAAAATGATTGAGGATGCGAAAAGCGGGACTTTTCAGTTTATCATAGTGTACAAATTAGATAGGTTTTCTCGAAGTAAGTACGATAATGTCATTTACAAACACTTGTTAGCACAATATGGTGTTAAAGTAATTTCTGCAACTGAATGTATCAGTGATACGCCAGAGGGAATGCTAATGGAAGGGCTTTTGGAAATGTTCGCTGAGATGTATTCTATGGAATTGAGTCAAAAGGTAAAGCGTGGAATCAAGGAAAGTTTGGCAAAAAAGAACTTTATCGGTGGGCATATCCCTTATGGCTTTAAAGTGGTTGATAATAAATTGGTAGTTAATGAAGAACAAGCAAGGGCAATAAGATACATCTTTACTGAATATGCAAAAGGGATGAGTAAAGTAGAAATTGTTAAAAACTTGAATGAAATGGGCTATAGAACTAATAGCGGTAAAAAATTTACGGTAAATAGTTTTCAGCATACATTGTCAAATACTAAATACATAGGTGAAGTGACAATAAATGGTGAAAGGTATGAAAATTATTGCCCAGCGTTAATAGATGTAGATACTTTTAATGTTGTGCAAGAAAAATTGAAAGAGAACAAACATTATTCAGCAAGAAGAAAGGCAGATGAAATATTTTTGCTTACTGGTAAAGCATTTTGTGGTATGTGTGGTGCTAGTGTTGTAGGTATATCTGGAACTTCACACACAAAACAAAGGCATAGTTATTATGTTTGCTCAAATAGATATAAACACAAGACCTGTAAAAAGCAATATGAGAAAAAGGGCTATTTAGAGTGGTATATAGTAAGTCAAATAAAAGAATATCTCAGTGATGAACAGACAAGAAAGGATGTAGCCTTAAATTTATACAAGGCATATCTAGAACAAGATATACAAAAACAAATTGATGAATATGATAATAGAATCAAGTCAGTCGATAAAGAAATTGACTCTTTTTGTGATAAAATTATTAAAGTAAAAAGAATTGAAGTGATGAGAAAATACGAAGCCAGGGTGGACGAACTAGCGGAACTTAAAGAAGATTTGAAAGCAGAATACAATAAATTGTTGATTAGAGCAAGATTGACACGAACGCAAGAAGATATAGAAAACAGTTTAAAATTGCTTATAAGAGGCGATGAGCTAGGTATAGATTATCAAAAACGCATTATAGATGCGTTTGTAGATAAAGTTTATATTTTTGATGACAAATTCATTATGTATTTTAACTTGTTAAATGTCAAGCAAGTGTCTTATGTAGAAATGCTTGAGGATGTAGAAGAAATAGAAAAACTCGACAAAAATAATGCCGAGTTCGTATTTCATTCGCTATGGCGGAGCAACAGAGATGTAAATCGAATTGGATAAAATTTATAATATGTGGTAATTTTGCTTGTTTTTTTTATTTTATTATGATATCATTATATCAATATATAAAGATATCAAAGGTTGATTATGAAAAATAAAAAAACAAAATCGTTAATAGTGAGAATGTCTCCTGAGTTACACAAAAAAATGAAGCTAATCTCTGTAAAA
>CALWAB010000061.1 GCA_944372745.1 uncultured Clostridia bacterium
CTTATTTAATAAGTTCTTTCTAAAAAGTAACCACTGCCGTACGCAAGTCGATTTGACCTATGGTCTTAGAATGCGACACTAGCCAAACCTATTACTAAAAAACATAAAATTATATTTTGTGCTTTAACAAGCAAGAATTTAATTTATTTTATACTAAGTTGTGTCACTTCCGCCGTCTGAATCGAATTGAATCGCTTTACTATTTAATACTTTAGCCCCACGGCATAATTTCTCCAAATCTATTAATGTATGCCCACTCCAACCAGCGTGTGTTTGAAATAGTATGACATCTTTATCTTCAAAACTATATTCATTTAGAAGCGTTCTAATAGCAGGAGCCATTGTATACCACCAAGTAGGTGTACCAATGATAATTCTATCGTAATCAGCAATGTTTTTATTTAAAGATTTAATAGACGGTTGATATTGGTCTTCTACTTCTCGCTTTCCTTGTTCCACCACTTCATCGTAAGAACCTTTATACTGTTCTTCAGTTTCTATTTTTTCAATATCAGCATTTAATGCTTGCTTTAATTCATTGGCAATCTTCTCTGTATTACCTTGCGAATAAGTATAATAAAGAATTAATGTTTTCATTTTTATCTCCCTGAATATATTAAGTATATCACATTAGGCACATAAAAACATAGTGAATTTTATTAATTATAATATTCTTTTATATTTAATAAAAAATTTTTTTCAAATATAAAAATGGATTGACAAATAAATTTAATTTCTTCCCCATTATTGACAAAGAGCCACCTTAACAAATAAAAAAGCTGGGATACACCCAGCATTATGGCAGGAGATGAGAGAATCGAACTCCCAACCTACGGTTTTGGAGACCGGCGCTCTACCAATTGAGCTAATCTCCTTGGTAGTGCCAGTATGTCGCACATTTGACTAATGACGGCTATACAATTTCTCTTGTAATATATCTCTTGCTTTGTATAGGTAAATCGACATTAGTTTTTATCGTCAATGACGCAAATATGCCAAACACTCTGGCACAAATAATATATTTATTATATAATGAAAATTTATTATTGTCAACTATTTACATAATAATTTATGACTATTTCTATTTAGTTTTAGTAAATATATTAATTTTTATTGTAACTATCTTTTAATCCTATAGTTTCTATATAAGATTCTTTATCTTTACTATCTTTAATAAAATAACCTTTTCTCATAAATTGCATATGAGTTCCGTCCTCAATCTTTTCTAAATATTTTTCTGCTACTGCTTTATTATTTACTTTGACTGAATCTACATTAATAATTTCTTCAAAATTTGTCTTATCAAATTCCGCATTTTCCTTTAATAGATAGTCATAATGCTTTGTAGTAATATTGATACAATCTTCCGCATTAACCCAATGGATAACACCTTTAGCCTTGACACCGCTTGTGTCATTCCCACTTTGACTATTCTCAATAATATGACATTCAAGTTCTATAACTTCGCCATTTTCATCTAAAATCGCTTTATCACACATTATGATATATGCCCCTTTCAAACGCACCACGCCATCGACTTTGAGTCTATGGAATTTAGGTGGTGGTACGAGTGCAAAATCATCTCTTTCAATGTAAATAGTTTTGCCAAATGGCACTGTATGTACCCCTGCATTTTCATCATTAGGATTATTTTCAATTTCACAATCTAATGCAAATTTTTCGCTGAAATTAGTCAAAGTCACTTTTAATGGGTCTAAAACCACCATTACACGAGCGGCAACTTTATTTAAATGTTCGCGAACACATGATTCCAATGCTGCTGGGTCTTGGTCTTGAGAATTAGCCTTAGACACCCCTGCTCTAGTCACAAACTCTCTTAACCCTTCAGGTGAATATCCGCGTCTACGCATACCACTGATTGTAGGCATTCTTGGGTCATCCCAACCATCAACTAACTTTAATTCAACTAATTTTTTTAGATATCTTTTTGACATTATTGTTCTACCTACGCCCATTCTAGCAAATTCAATTTGGCGTGGTGGATTTTTAAATTCACAATTTTGCACAACCCAATCATATAGTGGTCTATGGTCTTGAAATTCTAGCGTACAAAGTGAGTGTGTGATGCCTTCAATAGCGTCTTCCAATGGATGTGCAAAATCATACATAGGATAAATCACCCATTCATTTCCTGTTCTATAGTGAGCAGTTCTTGAAATTCTGTAGATGACTGGGTCACGCATATTGATATTAGGACTTGCCATATCTATCTTGGCTCTCAAAACTTTTTCGCCATCTGCAAATTCACCATTTTTCATTCTTTCAAATAGGTCTAAATTTTCTTCAACTGACCTATTCCTATAAGGGCTATTTTGACCCGCTTCAGTAAGTGTGCCACGCGTGTTTTTTATCTCTTCCGCCGTCTGGTCATCTACATACGCTTTACCATCTCTTATTAATTTTTTTGCTAATTCATAAAATTGTAGATAATAGTCTGATGCGTAACAAATTTTATCAGGCTTAAACCCTAACCATTCTACATCGCGTATTATTGCTTCTTCGTAAATTTTATCTTCTGCTTCTGGATTGGTATCATCAAAACGCAAATTAGTTTTACCAAAATAGTGTTCTGCTGTGTAAAAATCTGTACACAAAGCCTTGCAATGTCCTATATGCAAAAATCCGTTAGGTTCTGGTGGGAATCTTGTAATTATTTCTTTTATATCTTTATTTTCAATATCTTTCTCTATTTCTTGTTCAATAAAATTGCAAGGTTCAATATATTTATTTCTCTCCTTCAATGTCATATTTTTTAATTCTTCTTCAGTTTTTGTACCTTTCATTTCTTCTTCCATTATTAACTCCTAAATTTGTATATTACTTTTTATCTATTACAATGCCATAAGGTGTAATTAAATACATATCTTGTACAAGTAAACTAATATTAGCATTTAAAGCAAACACTACTCCTGACAAAAAATCTTGTGCTCGCTGTTGTTCTTTTTTAGGGACTTTCCCTAAATTTGCAATAACAGGTTCGCCACGCGTCACATAATCAACTACAACCTCTAAATCCTGATTGGTTTTAATATTAAACACACTGACTTCTTGAGAGCCTTGTGCAGTTTCATTAGTTGTCATAGTCATATTGTGTTGTGGTTCATCTTTGGCAATAGGGTTTTCTCCTCTAGTCAATTTCTCAAATGCTATTTTTCTTCTTTTTGCGTCTTCATCTTCTTGCGAAATGAGATTATTGATAGCGTTTTCTTGCTCCTTAGTAGTCACTTGTTTATCTTCATCATTTTTATACATCCATTCAAAAATGCCCATAAATTACTCCTAATGTGTTTTAACAATATTTTTGACAAAAAATCAAAAATTAATTATATTGTTTTATCAAATGCGAAATTGCATATATAATTGTAAATAAACTATATAATTATAGCATAATAATTCATTTTTTTGCAAGTTTTAATACAATATATATTAAATTTTTCCAAAAATAAAATACAACTACTTAAGTTGTATAAAATTGAATATATAATAATTTTGATTATTCTTTGTTATAATTAACCAAGAAAATGATATGCTTTATTTTAATTGATTAATAAAGATAGTTCATTTTGAAGCATTAAACACGATATTTGACTGTACTTTATTAAAGACGAAAGTCTTGTACTCACTAATGCTGATTCAACTAAATCATTTAACAATTCTACTACTTGGTCAATTTTTGCTTGTGCTAATTTGTATTTTGTATCATTACTTACTGTAGCAATATCTTTAAATGCACTTGCTGTGGCACTGACTGTATTCAATAAGTCGGTTATTTGGACTTTTGCTTCAGCCGATGTAATTTGAGATGTGTCAAGATTTATTCCTATAGAATAAAGTGTTTCATAAGTACTTTTGAATACATTTAGAGCATTCTTTACTTGTTTATTTTCTTCTTTAGAAGACAATGACTGCAATTCACAACGCGATATTGATATTACTTTAATTTCTGCATTTTCATATACAGGAAGCACCTTTTCAAGCACACTTTGTGCGTCTTGTGATGACATATAGACACTTGCTAAAACTGAATACCCCATATCATTTATAATATAGCCCCCGGCTCCTTCAAGTTTGATTTCACTTGCTAAACTGTCTGCCTGCGTTTTATCTTCAAATGTGTCAAGTGATATTGCATAGACATTAAAACTTTTTACTGATACGGTATTACCAAAAATTGATATGCTTTGAAATGATAAAAAATTAGCAAAAGCATTAGCGACAAAAAAGACTATCACTAAAAACATAATTATTATAAGTGCTAAAAACCACTTGTGTTTACCATTCTTGTGTTTTTTAACTTTTCCACTTTTGACAGTTGAAGGAAGTCTATAGGCACTATATAAATCTATTTCATTCATACTTATTTCCTTTCTACTATGTATATGATTTTTGTTGTAATTTATTCTTTTTTGTTCCTTTATGTCGCAAATTTTTTAGTGGGTTTCGTTAGGCCATTTTTATTAAAGAAAAATGCAAAAGTACTGTAATTTTTGGTTGCATTCACTAAAAAAAGTGATATAATATATATTGCACAAAAAGTTTTGGATAGGAAAATTTGTTGTGTAAATTAATTAGGAGATGACTTATGAACATTAAACCACTTTTTGACAAAGTTGTTATAAAGCCTGAAGAAAATGAAGAAAAAACTACTTCTTTTGGCTTCGTTTTGAGAAGCAATGACCAAGAAAAACCTACTATTGCGACAGTTGTAGCTGTCGGTGAAGGCGGTATGGTCGATGGCAAAAATGTAGAAATGAAAGTAAAAGTCGGTGATAAGGTCATTTTCTCTAAATATAGTGGCAACGAATTCCGCTATGACGGAGAAGACTATATCATCATTAAACAAAGCGATATTTTAGCTTTAATTGACTAATTAGGAGATAAATTTTTATGGCAAAACAAATATTATACGGAGAAGACGCTAGAAAGGCTCTTGAAAAAGGCGTCAATACATTGGCAGATACTGTCAAAATTACATTGGGACCTAAAGGTAGAAATGTTGTGCTTGACAATAAATTTAGCACTCCATTAATTACAAATGACGGTGTAACTATTGCTAAAGCAATAGACCTTGAAGATCCATTTATGAATATGGGAGCACAAATCATTAAGGAAGTATCAACTAAGACTAATGATGTGGCTGGAGATGGCACTACTACCGCTTCCCTACTCGCTCAAGCAATCATTCGCGAGGGCATGAAAAATACTGCTGCTGGTGCTAATCCTATGATTTTGCGTAAAGGCATTGAAAAGGCTGTAAATTTTGTTGTAGATGAACTTCAAAAGAACAGCAAGAAAATTGCTGATAGCAAAGCAATAGCACAAGTTGCTTCTATTTCTGCTGCAGATGAAACTGTAGGTAAATATGTAAGCGAAGCAATGGAAAAAGTTGGCAAAGACGGAGTAATCACAGTTGAAGAAAGCAAGACTATGCAGACAGAACTTGAGATTGTCGAAGGTTTGCAATTCGATCGTGGATACTGTTCACCTTATATGTCTACTAATATGGAGAAAATGGAAGCACAACTTGACGAACCATTTATTCTCGTCACAGACAAAAAAATTACAAATATACAAGAAATTCTTCCACTTCTTGAAGAAGTCGTTAAGAGTGGTAGACCTTTGCTTATCATCGCTGAAGATGTTGAAGGTGAAGCCCTTTCTACTTTAATTCTCAATAAATTGCGTGGTACATTTAACTGCGTTGCAGTAAAAGCCCCTGGTTTCGGTGATAGACGCAAAGCAATGCTTGAAGATATAGCTATTTTGACAGATGCAACTCTTGTATGCGATGAATATGGGCTTGAACTAAAAGATACGCATATTGCAAACCTTGGTTCTGCTAAACAAGTCAAAATCACTAAAGACAATACTACTATTGTACAAGGTGCAGGCGCTAAAGAAAATATTGCTAAGAGAGTGGCTTCTATTAGAGCACAGATAGAAAACACTACAAGCGAATATGACAAGGAAAAACTACAAGAAAGACTTGCTAAACTCGCTGGTGGCGTAGCAGTAATCAATGTAGGTGCGGCTACTGAAGTTGAAATGAAAGAAAAGAAACTTAGAATTGAAGATGCTCTCGCCGCTACTCGTGCAGCAGTTGAAGAAGGCATTGTCGCAGGCGGTGGTACAGCCCTTGCGAAAGTTATTCCAAAACTACAAAAATTTGTCGAAAAACTTGAAGGAGATGAAAAGACAGGTGCTAATATCATTGCTAAAGCACTTGAAGAACCTGTTCGCCAAATCGCTATTAATGCAGGGCTTGACGGTGGCGTAATTCTCAACAAGATTATCGAAAATACAGACCCTAACTATGGTTTTGATGCACTTAAGAACGAATATGTGGATATGATTAGTGCAGGCATCATAGACCCTACTAAAGTTACGCGTTCAGCACTTCAAAATGCTAGTAGCGTAGCCAGTACCCTACTCACTACAGAAGCAGTTGTAGCAGAAATCCCAGAACCGGAAAAGAATGCTACTCCAAATCCTGCTGATATGTATTAAAAAAATAACTAATTTAACCCTACCGGTTAAATTAGTTATTTTTATTTAATTAAATAATGAAATGTTCATATTGATTTAATTTTTTCTTCATTATTAGACAAAACAAGTTCTTTATAATAAGTATTGTCAGAATTGAGGATAACTTCTTTATGTTTATCTTTATCTAATCCTTTTATATCTTTCATAAACCTATAATTCCACATAGGATTTTGACTTTCTATAATTACTTGCCCATAAGGTTGTACATTAATATTTTTTATAGTTCTAACATATACATAACATAATTCAGGGTCAGCCAGATTTAAGACAATTTCATCTAGTGGAATATCATCTAGTAGCATACTTGAAATTTTTATAAATAATCCTCTATCAGATTGCTCAATTATCCTTAATGCTTTATCTTGTTCTTTACTAAAATTTATCATTTTTTTATACTTAGGTATTTGATAATATTGCATTGCATAAAGTGCTTCTATTTTACTTCTATAATCTGATAATTTCGTGCGCTTATTACGCCTATAAACATCAGATTTTAATGCATAACAAAAAGTTGGCAAAATTTTTTGAGGATAATTAATACCGCTTTCAAAAATTATGTGTTCTAACTCCTTGATTAACATTAACTTTTTAAAATAATCTATTATCATAACAACAAATCTCCTTTTACATTATATAGTTAAAATAATAAATTTTTATCAAACTTTGCTAAAAATTCATTTCTAAAATCCATAAGTCTATCATTTCTTATAGCATCTTTTATATCTTCCATTAAATGGCATAAAAAGTGAATGTTATGTATCGACAAAAGCGTTCCCCCTAAAGATTCGTCTGCATTAATTAGATGTCGCAAATACGCCTTTGTGAAGTTTTTGCAAGTATAACAATCACATTCAGGGTCTAGAGGTGTGAAATCATCTTTATACTTTGCATTTCTAACAGTCAAGCGCCCAGTGTGAGTAATTGCACTGCCTGTGCGCGCAATTCTAGTTGGTTGGACGCAATCAAACATATCTATACCCCTAATGACGCCTTCTATCAAACAATCCGGACTGCCGTGCCCCATTAAATAGCGAGGAATATCTTTAGGTATATGCGGCATCATTATCTCTATACAATGATATTTTTGTTGCTTTGTTTCACCAACACCAAAACCGCCCAAAGCTATCCCATCACTTGCATAAGGTAGGCATTGCTCTAGGCTTGCAAGTCTTAAATCATCAAACATATTTCCTTGTACTATAGGGAACAACACTTGTTTCTCATTTTTGTGAGCATCAAAGCATCTTTTTAACCACAAATGTGTTATTCTATCAGATTCCTTACATAATTGATAACTATCCCCATATTCTGTACTAGAATCAAACGCCATAATGATGTCTGCACCCAAATCATTTTGTATTTGAATAGCCTTTTCAGGCGTCATAAATAGTTTCTCGCCATTTAGATGGGACCTAAATTCTACGCCTTCATCATTTCTCTTTTTCATTTTTGTCAAAGAGAATACTTGATACCCACCACTATCTGTAAGTATTGGCTTATGCCAATTCATAAACTTATGTAAGCCACCTGCTCGCTTAACTATGTCTTCACCCGGTCTTAAAAATAAGTGATATGTATTAGCAAGTATAATTTGCGCACCACATTCTTCCACTTGCCTAGGCGTCATTGTTTTAACTGTAGCTTGTGTGCCAACAGGCATATAAACTGGTGTTTCAATGACTCCGTGAGGAGTTGTCAATTTGCCTATTCTAGCACCCGTTTGGGCACATTCGTGTACAACTTCAAAACTAAAATTTTTGTTTCTTTCTCTCATTTTTTGTTCCTTTATTTATGAAATAAAAATAAATACATTTAAACAATTTACTTTTATTTATTCTTTAAATGTATTTACTTTTTAAGTATTATCTACATTTGTTATTAATTTTTCTAACTCTTCTAATTCTTCTTTTTTGTCACCTGACAATTTAATCCCCAAATGTTCATACGCTTTAGGCATTGCTACCCTGCCTCTTGCAGTACGAGCAATAAAACCAAGTTGAATTAAATATGGTTCAAACACATCTTCAAGTGTAGTTGTTTCTTCCCCAGTTGACGCCGACAATGTATCTAGTCCAACAGGTCCACCATTAAATTTTTCTATAATTGTTTGTAATATTCGCCTATCACTATAATCTAATCCTAGTTCGTCGACTTCCATCATATTGAGTGCTTTTTTAGCCATTTCAAGATTTATAACACCTTGTCCAACCACTTCAGCGAAATCTCTCACTCTTTTTAATAATCTATTTGCTAATCTTGGCGTCCCCCTAGAACGACGAGCAATTTCAATACTTGCATCTGGGTCTAATTTTATATTCAAAATATTAGCTGAACGCCTGAGAATTTCTGAAAGTTCATTCTCATTATAAAGTTCTAGGCGAGCAAGCACTCCAAATCTATCACGAAGTGGCCCAGTTAACATCCCTGCACGCGTTGTAGCCCCTATTAATGTAAAAGGCTGAATCTTCAATCGCATACTTCTTGCACTAGGGCCTTTCCCCACTACAAAATCTAAGGCAAAATCTTCCATCGCTGGATACAATATTTCTTCTACTGCTCTATTTAACCTATGTATCTCATCTATAAATAGTACATCATTTTTGCCCAAATTAGTCAAGATTGCAGCAAGGTCGGCGGCGTGTTCTATTGCTGGTCCGCTCGTCACCTTTAACTGTGTACCTAATTCGGAGGCTATTATATGTGAAAGAGTTGTTTTCCCAAGACCCGGTGGGCCAAAAAGCAATACATGGTCAAGTGACTCTTTACGCGTTTTTGCCGCTTCTATGTAGACTTTTAAATTCTGTTTTAATTTTTCTTGCCCTACATAATCATCAAGCGTTGTTGGACGCAAACTATTCTCAATATCTATGTCCGTCAACTTCTTTGTGCTTGTTATAAATCTATTATCGTTATAATCCATAACTATCCTTAATTATTTAAATTTTGCAATGTTTTAGATACAAGTTCTTCCGCCGTCTTACATTCATTAGCATATTTTTTTACTAGATTTGATGCTTGTGTGGTTGGTATACCCAATGACACAAGCAAATCTATAGCGTCTATTACATCTTGCCTTTCGACAAGGTCACTTTCATCTACATTGACTCTCAAATTAAACGCTCCAATCGCATCCATTTTGTCTTTGAGTTCTAATACAATGCGTTCAGCGGTTTTTCTTCCCACCCCTTTTGCTTTAGAAAGAGTGTTGACATCTCCATTAATGATACATGCTACAAGATTTGAATAAGGCTGGCTTGATAAGATAGTCAATGCACTTTTTGCCCCAACACCACTCACTGTAGTCAATTTGTTAAACAAATCTTTTTCTTCCAGTGTACTAAAGCCATACAAAGATATGCCATCTTCTCGCACTAATAAATTTGTAAAAAGACGCACAGTATCATTTAGATTGGGAAGTTGAACTAATGTATTATTTGAAACATTGATTTCATAGCCTAGCCCATTATTCTCAATTACTACTAGCCCTTCTAATTTTGATATTAATTTACCTTCTATAAAGTTAATCATGATTTTCCTTTTCTAAAAACTCTACACTTTGCGTGCGTCATATAAACAAGCGTTTTCTTTCCATATTGTATTTCGTCGACAAAGCCAAATTTACTGATAAAATTAATAGCCTTATCATTATAGTCACAAGCAAAAACTATCTTAGGAACATTTGTAAATGTATTCAAAGCAGACATAAGTAAACTTGTACCAATCTTTTTATGTTGGTATTTATTGTCGACAATTATGTCCTCTATGTATAATACCGTTTCGCCATCGCCTATACAGCGTATTGCTCCTATTGCACGAGCTCCGTCCCACGCATAATTCACAAAAAGTGAATTATTGAATGCTCTTTCAAGATTTGATGTTTTTGCTTTTTCTGCTAATCCACTATTTATAAATAACTCTTCTAAGTTCTTTGATGATGGTTGCATTTGATTGTAAGTAATCATTTTGTCACCTCCGTTATTTTATGAGATTGTCCACTAAATTTTGATTAGTTTGTCCGTGACAAATGGCAACTGCTAACGCATCTGCCGCATCATCTGGACGCGGTATATCATTCAAATTTAATATGCTCTTTGTCATATATTGCATTTGATGCTTATCTGCACTTCCAGTGCCTGTAAGTGCAAGTTTAATTTGCATTGGTGTATACTCATAAATATTTTTTGTTTTTTGATAACACGCTAAGAGAATTACACCCCTTGCGTGACTGACAGGTATACCTGTTGTAATATTTTTCATAAAGAATAATTCTTCTATAGATATGGCATCAGGATTAAATGTATCTATTAATGACCCAACTGCTTGATAAATGGTCAGTAGACGCTCTGGGAATGGGTCATCTTTCGGCGTAGATATGATACCATAATCAATAGGAACAAAATTGTAATTATCCTTTTCTATCACCCCAAATCCAATAGTTGCTAATCCAGGGTCTATTCCTAATATACGCATATATTACAATCTCACATTGTGATAATATTCTTGTATGTCGTCATTATCATCAAGTTTGTCAAGCAACTTTTCAAAACTTTCCATTTTACTTTCATCCAAATCAATTAAGTTTTGTGCTACCATTTCGACTTGTGATGACAAAACTTTATATCCTTGTTCTTCCAAAGCTTTTGCTACATTTAAAACTGTAGATGGTTCTGTATATATAGTAAATGTGCTTTCTTCTCTTTTAAAGTCCTGCACTCCGTCTATCATTATGCACGCATCTTCAAGTGCGTTTCAATCGACATCTATACTATCAACAACAACTACACCCAATCTATCGAACATAAATAACACACAATTTGTTGTTCCCATAGAACCACCGCTTTTTTCAAAAATGTGGCGTATATCACCTGCTGTTCTATTTTTATTATCTGTAAGTGTTTCAATAACAAATGCTGAACCATTTGGACCATAACATTCATATACCACTTCTTCATAATTATTTTTGTCGCTTATGCCTGCGGCATTCTTAATTGACCTATTTATGTTGTCGTTAGGCATATTGTACTGCTTTGCCTTAGCAATAGCTGCGGCTAAACGCGGATTCAAATTTGGGTCAGGACTACCGCCCATTTTTACTGCTACTGAAATTTCTCTACCTATTTTTGTAAAATATTTTGCTTTCTGGGCATCTGATTTTTCTTTTCTATGTTTTTTATTCGCCCATTCGCTATGACCTGACATAATATCATTCTCCTTTCATTCTATACTTCATTATATACATTAAAATACCCGCTGAAACTGATGCGTTCAACGATTCTATATTTTTATCCATTGGCAAAGTTATAATTTTATTTGCTAGGCTCTTAATCTCATTACTGACGCCTTGTCCTTCATTGCCAATAACTAAACCAATTATATCATAATTTTGTTCTAAATGCAAAGCGTTTTCTCCGTTCAAATCGGCAACTAATAATGGCAGATTCCATTCTCTGTATGCGTTTATAAATTCATTTCTATGTGCTTTTATTAAATTTACCTTAAATACTGCCGTCATAGACGCATTGACAACTTTATCTGAGAAAACATCTACACAATCAATAAGATAAATATAATTAAAATTTGTGGCAAGTGCTGTCCTAATAATTGTGCCTACATTCCCTGCATCTTGAAGCCCATCTAAAACTAAAAAATTGGACGGCGGTTTTTTGAGTATTGCATTTGGTTGTTCTACAACCGCTATCACTCCTTGCGGAGTCACAAGAGTAGAAATTGATTTTAATAAATTTGATGACACCATACATTTATTTACATCAAAATCATTTGCAAAACTTTCATTGTTTTCGTCATAAAGTAAAATATCAAATTTCACTCCCAATTTATAACAATCACTTATAAATTTTTTACCTTCTATAACCAACCTTTTATGTTTTGCACGCCCTTTTTTTGTATGCAATTCATTAACTAATTTGACATATTGATTTTGTTTACTCGTTATCAAAATATGCTCCTTAATTTTTATATACTACAAATTGTTCCTTACCGCTATCTCCACCTTTTTTGTACCCTTCAAACTCAATGCTTGGATATATTTTAGCACTTTTAGGTAGACGCTCGCGAATGCGTTCTATAATTTTATTTTTGTCTGCTCCTATTGTGACTACTTGTAGTGGGTTATCTTTGTTATTATCATTATAAGTTTTTACGAAAGCCTCTGCTCCTCGCATAAAGGCACTCATTACTTCGTCAAAATCTTCTTTCTTTGCTCGCGTTGAATAATTGCGGTTCAATTCTAGATTATTAAATACTGCATAGCCTTTATCACGATTTATATATACAGTTGCTTTGCCCATATACTCGCCATCTTTCTTTTTAAGTGCCATTGTTTGTACACTGCTATGTAAAGCAGATTTGACCATTATATCTTCGCCTTCACGACCAAGCCTTGCACAACATCCACAAATATTGCCAATTAATAAATTGTAAGGACTGTCTTTATCTAACCATTCATATTGAATATTTGCATCCAATTCATCAACTAAATGCGTTGCTTTTTGTCGCATTGTTTGGTCTATTTCTTCATTTACAGCACTAATTTTATCAAAAATATTGGGATAGCCCTGTTCTGCTTTTTCTAATATATTATTTAATTGACTGAATGCTTCGCTTGAATATGCCCCTTGCATAATCATAAGTTTAGCCAATTCTTTTTGATTCTCGCTGAGCCCCGGAGGAAGGTCACGCATATAAATTTCTTCTATTTTATCTATATTTAAATTATTTGAAGATTTGGATAAATTATCAAAGTCATTTAAACTTATTGCTAATAAATTAATTTTATTATCTTCTAATAATTTTTTGTAGTTATCTACAAAAAATTTAGCACGCTTCTTGCTGAAATCGTTAGGATAATTGATAAATTTAAACCAATCTG
Source organism: uncultured Clostridia bacterium (assembly GCA_944372745.1). Taxonomy (GTDB): domain Bacteria; phylum Bacillota; class Clostridia; order Christensenellales; family UBA1242; genus CAKVOD01. The sequence continues at coordinate 13,457 of CALWAB010000061.1, forward strand.
TAATTAAAAATCTAGTACCTTTAAATTCGTTTAATTTCACGCCATCCATTTTTTCAATGAAATTAGGCAAGTCTTTAGATAATATATTCGCACCAAACACAAATTGTTTGTCATCATCTTCAAATATACCCAATAACTTACATAGTTTTAATATTTGTATTCTGTCATTTAAGTTTAATTCCCTATATTTTCCACTCACTTTATTGTATTTGCCTAAATTTTTGATAAATTCAATTTTATCTTTTGAATTATCAAGCAACATAATTGCTTCTGCTTGAGGCAAGCGTACTTTTTCTCTTGGGATTTTTTGTACTTGTTGAATAATATCTATCCATTCCACAATTTGTTTTATAGATTTATTTTCAAATACATAATCAATATCTTTGATTTTATTTTCTAAATCAATTAAATCGAATTGATATAGTCCTTTTTCATAATTTAAATATTGTATACTTCTTGCCTTTTCATCCCCAAAAATTGCTTCTATTCCTTCATTATCAATATTTAAATTCTTAAGCGGAAAGTCATCATATATTTCAGTGTCTTTATCTAAAATTTTTATGTTTGTAATAGAACTATCATTAAAGGCATTTTCGTCAATATTCGACTTAGAATCAATACTAATTTGAAGCAAACTTTTACAATTTTTAAAGGCATTTGCACCAATACTGGCTACCCCATATTTGTCATCAATATATGACAAAGCACGGCAACCATTAAACATATCTTCGCCAATATTGGTTCGCGACAATAAATCGACTTCTATTAAATTGTCACAATCTTTGAATACCCCATACCCAAACTCTTGACAATCTAAAGTAATACTTCTCAAAGATTTACAATCACTAAAGGCTTCATTACCAATGAAATTTACTTTATTGAGATTAACTGACTGAAGTTCAACACAACCACTAAACGCTAAATCTTCTATTCTATCTAGTGTTACATTACCTTTTATAGCGGTCAAATCTTCACAATTAGAGAATGCTCCTTTACCTATTTGTTTTAATGAATTAGGCAAATATACTTGTTCTAAATCATATAAATTTCTACACGCATTAGGTGCAATTTTCTCAACCCCTTCAGGGATTTCTAAAATGCCATCTTCGTAGTCAAATTCATCGACTTCCACTAAAATATTATCTATTATCTTCATAAAAATTTACCTACATAAGTGTAACACAATTATTGCCACAAGTCAAGCAACGCCATATCAAAATATTATTGTACCCCAATATATCAAAAAGGGTTCGAATCCCTTTCTCCATGGAGAGGAGTATTCAAACCCTTTAATAAACACATTTTAAATACATCTTAGCATCGTTATACGGGAAATTTGCGACTGTTATATTATAAGCGGACAGATGTCTGCTCATTTTGTCTGTATACTCATTTACAGTTTGAGCAAATTTCTCCATTCTCTCTGGATAATTTAAATCCGCAAATAAATATTCGGTTTCTATTTCTGCCATATCACTACAAAAATTTGCTAATATACTTACATCCATTTTTGTAATATTAGACAAATCTTCATAAATAATTATATAGTCAACAGTTTTGTCTTGTATATCAAACAAAGTCCTTTCCAATTTGTCTGCAATAGATTCATTACTACTTGTAGACGATAGCCTTTCATAGCGTTCTACCATTTCAAAATATCCATCATCTAAAGCTTGATTTCTTTGACCTTTCATAAATGTTCTAACATCTTGTAAAATTTCCATATTAATATCTCTAAAAACTCTAACAAGTAATGCTTCATATAATTTTGCTAAAGTACTACTTATTGGATTAGAATAATTATCAACTATTCCCCTCATCTCACAAAATGTCGTTTTAACTACTTCATTTGTATCTGGGTCACGACATATAACTACTTCTTCATCATAAATGCTACTTTCATCAACATTATCATTACAATCTATAACCATTTGTATATAACCTCTTGCACATCATTTTAGCACAATTTAATTTTATTTAAAAGCATTTCTCAATAATTATTATTGTTTTTTATTAATAAAACAATATGAAATTTTAGAAATTTAAATGCTGAAAAATCAAAAAAACTAGAACCATAAACTGATTCTAGTATCATAAACTATTTGCTAACTTTAGCACACAATTCTGTGAAACTTTGTGGGTCATTAACTGCCATATCTGCTAAAACTTTACGATTCAATTCAATATTTGCAACTTTTAATCCGTGCATAAATTTTGAATATGACAAACCATTCATTCTGCAAGCGGCATTGATTCTAGCAATCCACAATTGACGCATATCGCGTTTTCTCAATTTTCTACCAATGTATGCGTATTGTCCAGATTTCATCACTTGTTCGCGTGCGACTCTGTATAATTTACTCTTAGCACCCCAATAACCTTTGGCTGCTCTCATTATTTTTCTTCTTTTCTTAATCGCGTTAACGCCTCTTTTAATTCTCATTTTACTCTCCTTCTATTACGCATTCATAAGGGTTTTAACATTCTTTTCGTCAGATTTTGACATTGTTGTACCCTTTCTTAAGTGCATTTTTCTCTTAGCCGACTTTTTAGTCAAAATATGTCTTCTACCTTGTTTATAACGCTTGATAGAACCACTTTTTCTCAATTTGAAACGCTTTGTAGCGCTCTTATTCGTTTTCTGTTTTGGCATTTTTCAACTCCTTCTCTTTTTTAGTCATAACGGTCAATATCATATTAACATCATAGACACCGAAACTTGGCTCTTTCTCAATACGATATTCACTAGAAACCATTTCAGCAAACTTGCGTAAAATGTCAAGCCCTTTAGCATCGTAAATTCTGGCTCTATTACGGCTCTTTTCAATATAAACTTTGACCTTATATCCACGCTCAGCAAATTTTAATACTTGTTTTGCTCTATACTCTAAATCACCTTCATTAATCTTCATAGACAATTTAATTTGTTTCATCTCAAGATTTTTTTGTGATTTTTTACTATTCTTTTCTTTCTTTTGCAAATCAAATTTATATTTGCCATAATCCATAATTTTACAAACTTGTGGAGTAGTATTTGGTGATACCAATACTAAATCAAGCCCTTGTGCTTTAGCATGTTCTAGAGCCTGTTGTGTAGATATTTCCCCCATTTGGCTTCCGTCTGTATCTATTACCATCACTTTTGGGGCTTTAATATTCTCATTAATAGGTAAGTCTTTCAGTTTTAGTTCCTCCCGTTAAAACTATATTTTTGTTCTTATACATATATTCATAAAACTCGCGATATTTTATGAAAAAAAGTGATTTATTCGTTCAAGAAAAAACCACTTCAAAAAAACTCATTTTTGAACGCTGCCGAAGAATATCTTGGCAGGTGAGAAGTCGCCTTCTTCTTTGAACGCATATAGTATATAATATTTTATATAATTTGTCAACAGTTTTAACTATATTTTGTTTAGATTTATGAATGCACTATTTATATAATGATTATAATGCGAATATTGTACTAAATACTCATTAAAAATAGGATTTTATTTAACCCCAAAATAAAATCCTACTTATATTTAAACCACTACTATATCTTGCTAACCCCTTGCAATTAGTAATAGATTAAATAACAACCATTATTACATTTTTTAGATGTATTTTGTATGCTTATTCTTAATCATAAAATATTATACTAATTTTAAGAAATTAAGAATTAGTATCAATAAATTACACTTCCCACCAGTTGTTAGGAATGTCGCCACCGCTGACGGTTATTCCATAAGTTGTGGTGCTTGTGTCACTATTTGGCGTTTCAAAGGTGTATGTATTATTATTTACTGCCCCATTGCCACTAAATGATAATTGCCAAGTGTATGGCTTTGACACAATGATTGTGTATACTTGCCCTTTCGCTAGTT